>NZ_JBDPMI010000023.1:0-139099 GCF_039871555.1 Streptomyces sp. B5E4 | reverse complement strand
CCGCCCCCCCCCGGCGGGCCCCGGGGGGGGGGGCCGCCCGGGGGGGGCCCCCACGGCGAAGGGCCGGAGCGTCTGCTCCGGCCCTTGTCCTTCTGCTGTGCGCGGTACTGGGATTGAACCAGTGACCTCTTCCGTGTCAGGGAAGCGCTCTCCCGCTGAGCTAACCGCGCGCGGTTGCTGCGGCTAGATACTTCCACGCGCCGACCGCCATCGCAAGTCCATGATCATCGCGTGGCCGGTACGGCCCGTGCCACCCGCCGGCGGGCGGGCGGCACGGGCGTGCGGTCACCGGCGAGGGGCCGGTGCCACGGGGTGCGGTCGCACGCGGACCGTCGTCGATCTCCCGCCTGCGGCCGGGGTGCGAGATCGCCGACGGCTGCTACGCGGTGTGCAGCCTCAGTCCGTAGCGGCCGAGGATCTCGTTGACCGGCTGGTACCAGGTCTCGCCGCCGCTGCTGCAGTTGCCCCAGCCGCCGGACGTGACGCCCTGCGCCTGGTCGCCGCTGATGAACGAGCCGCCCGAGTCGCCGGGTTCGGCGCAGACGCTCGTCTTCGTGAGCTGGTGTACGACGGCGCCGCCGCTGTAGTTGACCGTCTCGTTCTTGGCCAGCAGCCTGCCGCAGTGCCAGCGCGTGGTGGAGCCGGAGCGGCAGATGGAGGCGCCCACCGGGGCCTCCGCGGAGCCGCGGACGAGCTGGTCGGGCACGGTGCCCCAGCCGAGGACCACGGGGACGGTCCACCAGCCGCTGCCGACGCTGACCCAGGCGTAGTCGTTGTCGGGGAACGACGAGCCCTGGAAGTTGCCGATGAACGAGCCGTCCCAGCCGCGGACGCCCGCGCCCGCACCGCCGCAGTGGCCCGCGGTGACGAAGCCGCCGTGCACCGAGAAGCCGATGGAGCAGCGGACGTTGCCCGTGTAGTACGGGTCCCCGCCGACGGTGCCGGCGGCGAAGGTGCTCGGCGCCTCGGCGACCGTTCCGACCTCGACGGGACCGGCGGCGCGGGCCCGTTCGAGGAAGGCGCGGACCGCGGCGTCGCCGCGCCGGTCGGCGACGACGTCGACCCGGACGCTGTTGGCGCGCGCGTCCACGCGCCAACTGGCCACCCCGGCGGGGGCGGACAGCGCGTCCAGGCGCTTCATCGTCGCGTCCAGCCGTGCGGCGCTGTGCTCGACGACGCGCACGTCCGCGCCCGTCGCCCGGACCGCGTCCGCGCGCTGCGCGCCGGTGACGGCGACGGTGAGCCGGCCGCTGTCCGCGTCGAACCAGGAGCCGCCGTAGGCGGCACCGGCCGCGCGCTCGGCCCTCTTCTCGATCTCGCCCGCCCGCCGTTCGTCGGCCAGCCGCTCCCGGGCCTCGTCGGCCGTCAGGCCCAGGTCCCGCTGCAGCGCGGCGGCCAGGCCGGGGGAGAGCCCCTGCGCGGAGTCGGCGCCGGCGGAGGGAGCGAGGGCGGCGGCGCCGCCCCAGGTGCTGAGCAGCAGGAGTGCGGACAGGCCCAGCCGTAATCCGAAGGTGCGTCTCACGATGGTGACCTTTCTGTAGTTCCCTCATGTCGAGTGGGGGTGGAACACAGATGGTTGAGAGCGCTCTCAGTCAGCGCGCTGTCACCACAGCACGGGCCCGCATGTTTGTCCAGACCTTTCGCAGGCACGACAAGCGGCCGCCCGGCCCCGCGGGGGACCGGGCGACCGCTCGTCAACCGCCTGGGGGCGTGCGCCTCTTCGGGCGCGCCGGGCTAGAACTCCTCCACCGTGTGCGGCAGCAGCGGCGTGCGCAGCGCGGTGTCGAGCGCGTCGGCCGCGCCCGCGGTGTGCTCGGTCGCCAGGCCCGCGCGGACGGCGGCAGCGAGGTCGGCGCCGCCGAGATAGGCGGCGGACAGGTCGCGTACGTCCACGGTGAGGTCCGGCGCCGCGTCGACGTTCTCGTACGCGGCCGGGGCGCCGGGCGCGACGGTGAGCCGGTACGTGCCCGCGTTGGCCGGTACCGCGGTGTCGGTCACCGCCAGCACCACGTCCGCGGCGGCGGCCCAGGAGCGGCGCCGCAGGGCCTCCCCGACGTCGGTCAGGCGCACCCACAGCGCCGGGAACGTGCTCGTGACCCGCACCTGGTCGCGGTCGGCGGCGAAGAGCAGCAGCGGGTCGTCGAGCGGGCGGCCCCAGGCGCGTACCGTGCCGGTCAGGTCCAGGGAGACCAGGTAGCGCCAGAGTGCCGCGGCGACGGCCGGGCCGTCCGCCTCCAGTTCGTCCAGCCGCACGAGGCCCGAGGTCTCCGGGCGGTCGCCGTCGCCGTCCTTCGTGCGGTAGACGGCGTAGCCGGCGAGGGGCTCACCGAGGGCGACGACGCGCGGCCGGGAGAAGTCCTCGTCGTCCGGGTCCTGTTCGGCCATCCACTCCTTGGCCCACCACTCCTCGCTGCGCTCGGGCCGGCCGGCGCGCGCGGCCCGGGTGCGGTCGTAGTACGGGCCGAGCAGCGCGGGCGCCGCAGCCGGGTCGACCAGCCGCAGGGGCCGCTCGTCGGGGGCGATCCGCAGCCGCAGCGCCTCCCGGGAGTCGATCTCGACGGTCGCGCCGTACGTTGCGGGACCGAAGCCGAACCGCCCGTAGATGGCGGTCTCCGACGCCCACAGCGCCGCCATCGGCCAGCCCTCGGCCGGGCAGCGCGCGAACAGCTCGGCGATCATCCCGGAGAGCACCCCGCGGCGCCGGTGCGTCGGCGCGACGGAGACGAACGTCAGGCTGGGGCAGGGGAGTTCGGCGCCCGGGACGGCCATCGTGAACGGCAGCGCGGCGACCATGCCGACCAGCGTGTCCGCGTCGTACGCGCCGATGCGCAGGCAGCCCGCCAGGAGTTCGTGATGGCGTTTGCGAAGTTCGTCCTCGGGCTTTTCGTGGAAGACCAGATAGGCCAGCTCCTGCGCCCGGTCAATGTCACTTTCAGGTATTTCACGGACCACAATGGCAGCACGGTCGTTCATATTCTGACACTATCTGTCACGACCGATCCCTGCACATCGCTTCCGCGTCAGGTCCGGGACGTGCGGGCCGCGGCCGCGCACCAACGAAGAAGGCGACCCATGCGCGCGCTGTGCGCGGCCGTGGGTCGCCTCTCGTGCGGTGGACGATACTGGGATTGAACCAGTGACCTCTTCCGTGTCAGGGAAGCGCTCTCCCGCTGAGCTAATCGTCCGAGGTGGAGACGGGATTTGAACCCGTGTAGACGGCTTTGCAGGCCGTTGCCTCGCCTCTCGGCCACTCCACCAGCGAGGGCCCGTGAGACCCTCATCGAGCGGACGACGAGATTCGAACTCGCGACCCTCACCTTGGCAAGGTGATGCTCTACCAACTGAGCTACGTCCGCCGGTCGTGCTCCGAAGGCGCCGGTGAGGCGCTTCCGGTAGTCATGAACCTTAGCGGATTCCGGGGCCAGCTCAAATTCGGTTTCCCGCGGCGCCGTGACCGCACCCGCCCGGGGGCCCGTGTCCGCCGGCCGCCATAGACTCGCGGCGTGCCCCGCCTCGCCCCGCTCGCCCGCTTCGGCGGTCTCGTCGGCTCCGACCTGCGCGACGTGACCGACGACCCGGCGGCGCTCGACTCCGCGGGCTGGTGGGCCGTCGTCGTCGGGTACGAGGGCCGGACGGTGTGCGCGCGCTTCGGCGACGTACGCCCCGATCCGCACCCGCCCGCCGGCCGCGCGCACCGCTGGCGCGGCCCCGGCGCCGCGCGCTGGACGACCTCCCTGGACCGCGCCGGCTACCTGGCGGGGGTGCGCCGCATAAGGGAGCACATCGCCGCCGGCGACGTCTACCAGGTCAACCTGTGCCGCATCCTCACCGCCCCGCTTCCTGCCCCCGACCCGGACGCCGCCGACGTCGACGCCCTCGGCGCCGTCCTCGCCCGCGGCAACCCCGCCCCGTACGGCGGCGTCGTCCGGCTGCCCGCACACGGCGTCGAGGTCGCCACCGCCTCGCCCGAGCTGTACCTGCGCCGCGCCGGCCGCGCCGTCGAGTCCGGCCCCATCAAGGGCACCGGCCGGACCGCGGCCGACCTGACCGCCAAGGACCGCGCCGAGAACGTCATGATCGTCGACCTGGTGCGTAACGACCTCGGCCGCGTCTGCACCACGGGATCCGTCACCGTGCCCGCCCTCTGCGCCGTCGAGGAGCACCCCGGGCTCGTCCACCTCGTCTCCACCGTCCGCGGCGAGCTGGCCCCCGGCGCCGGCTGGGCGGAGCTGATCGGCGCCACCTTCCCGGCCGGTTCCATCTCCGGCGCGCCGAAGAGCAGCGCGCTGCGGATCATCGACGAGCTGGAGACCGCCCCCCGCGGCCCCTACTGCGGCGGCGTCGGCTGGGTCGACGCCGACCGCGGCACCGGCGAACTGGCCGTCGGCATCCGCACGTTCTGGATCGACCGGGCCACGGCCGGCGGGCCCGCGCTGTGCTTCGGCACCGGCGCGGGGATCACCTGGGGCTCCGATCCGGAGCGCGAGTGGCGGGAGACCGAATTGAAGGCATCCCGGCTGCTCGCGGTAGCGTCGGAGGCGGAAGTCACGAGTGAAGGGACCGTACGCACATGAAGGTCTGGCTCGACGGCGGGCTGCGTGAGGTGGCCGACGCACGGGTGTCCGTGTTCGACCACGGCATCACCGTGGGCGACGGCGTCTTCGAGACGCTGAAGGCCACCGGCGGCACCGCTTTCGCCGTCACCCGGCACCTGGAGCGGCTGGCCCGCTCCGCCCGCGGCCTCGGCCTGCCCGAGCCCGACCTCGACGAGGTGCGCCGGGCCTGCGCCGCGGTGCTGGCCGCGGAGCCCGTGCCGCACGGCCGGCTGCGCATCACGTACACCGGCGGCGCCGCACCCCTGTCCTCCCACCGCAGCGACGCGGACGACAGCCGCCCCACCCTGGTCGTGGCCCTGGCCGCCGCCGAGCCGCGGCCGGACGAGACGGACGCCGTCACGGTGCCCTGGACGCGCAACGAGCGCGGGGCCGTCGCGGGCCTGAAGACCACCTCGTACGCGGAGAACGTCGTCGCGCTCGCCCGTGCGCACGAGGGCGGCGCCAGCGAAGCGCTCTTCGCCAACACCCGCGACCGGCTCTGCGAGGGCACCGGCTCCAACGTCTTCGTCGTCCTCGACGGCGAAGTGCACACCCCGCCGCTCGCCTCCGGCTGTCTCGCCGGGATCACCCGGCGGCTCCTGCTGGAGTGGACCGGCGCGCGGGAGACGGACCTGCCGTTCTCCGTGCTCGCGCAGGGCGGCGAGGCGGAGGAGGTCTTCCTGACGTCCTCGTTGCGGGACGTCCAGGCCGTGCGGCACCTCGACGGCCGCGCACTGCCCGGTGCCCTCGGGCCGGTCACGGCCAAGGCCATGCAGGTGTTCGCGGAGCGGTCGGCGGCGGACGTCGACCCGTAGAAGGCAGGGCGACCGGCAGACTCCGAGCGTGCGAGGACGAAGGGGAAGCGATGACGACCCACCTGCGCCCGGCCGGAGCCGAGCGGCGTGAGCCGGACGGCGGCCGTACGCGCGCGTTCGCCGTGTGCGTCAACGGCCGCCCGGTCGGCGACGTCGAGCTGGCCACCGACCCGCGCCTCGGCCCCGCCACCGGCCGCGTACGCACGCTGCGGATCCAGCAGGCCGAGCGCGGCCGCGGCCGCGGCACGGTGGCGGCGCTGGCGGCCGAGGAGGTGCTGCGCGGCTGGGGCTGCCGGGAGGTCCTGCTCAGCCTGGACCCGCGCGCGGAGGTCGGTCTGCGGCTGGCCGCGGCGCTGGGCTACACCGAGACGGGCCGGACGATGACCAAGGAGCTGGCCGCGGCGCCCGAGCTGCCGCCCGGCTCCGCGGTGCGGCCGATGGCCGCGGGCGAGTACCCGGGCTGGCGGACGGCGGAGGTGGAGGGGTACGCACGCCGGTGGCTGGAGCAGGGGGCGCCGCCCGGCGAGGCGCGGAACCGGGCCGGTGCCGCCCACGACGAGCTGCTGCCGGCGGGCGCCGCCACCCCGGACATGGCGCTGCGCGTCCTGGAGCACGACGGGGCGGGGGTGGGCACGGTCTGGATCGCGCTGCGGCCGCAGATCGCCACCGGGGGGTACGTCTACGCCGTGACCGTCGTGCCGGAGCACCGGGGGCAGGGCCACGGCCGGACACTGATGCTCGCCGCGGAGCGAGAGTGCCTGGCGGCGGGGCTTCCCACGCTGGGGCTGCACGTCTTCGCGTGGAACGAGGTGGCGCGGCGGCTGTACGAGTCCCTGGACTACCGGCCCGCGGCGTACCACCTGCGCAAGCCGCTGGTCTGAGGGCCGGACACGGGCCCGGGGACACCGCCTTCGCCCGCCCCGGGGCGCCGGCCGGCCCGTGGCCTCCCGCCTCCGGGCCCCGCCGGCTCGGCCCTGCTCAGTCCGTCGCCGCCAGCAGGCGGTCCGCGATCTCCTCGATCCGCTCGCGCAGCCCGTCCTGGCTCTTGCCGCCGTCCAGGCGCTCGTCCCCGATGACGTACGTCGGCGTGCCCGTCACCCCGATCGCCTTGCCCTCGGCGACGTCCGCGTCCACGATCAGGAAGTGCCGCCCGTCCACGAGGGCGGTCTCCACCTCCGCCGCGTTCAGGTCCAGCTCCCGCGCCGTCTCGACCAGCAGCGGCTCGCCCCGCTTGGCGAACCTCTCGGCCCGCGCCAGCACGGCCTCGACGTACTCCCAGCCCTTCCCCTGCGCGAAGGCCTCCTCGGCGGCCTGGGCGCCCGCCATCGCGTGCGGGTGCTTGTCCAGCGGGAAGTGGCGCAGCCGGATGTCGAGCCGGTCCCCGTAGCGCTCCCGCAGCGTGTGCAGGTCGGCGAGCGCCGTCCGGCAGTCCGGGCACTGCAGCTCGCACCACATGTCGAGGACGGGCGCAGCGTTCACATCGTTCTCCATGGGCGCCAGTCTTCCAGGCCCCGAGGGGTAGCGCCGTCTCGGTCCTGCGGACGAGCCGGACCCGGAGATGTCCCCCATGCCGTGCCGCACCATGGCAATCGCGGCGCATTCCGGTGCACGATGGAAGCATGTTCACCACCACGGTCTGCGCCGCGCTCTCCGCGGCGGGGCTCGCGATCGCGCTGCTGACCGCATACCGGCGAAGGTTCCGGCGGGCGACGAAGATCGCCGCCCTGTCGCTGGTGCCCGTCGGCCTGGCCATGGCGGGGCTGGTCGAGCTCGGCGGGAAGGTCGGCAAGGCCACGGGGGACTGGGCCACGGATCTCGTCTTCAAGCCCTCGGTCTGGGGCGGCTTCGGCGTGCTCGCGGTCGCGGTCGTGCTCTGGGTGGCCCAGCGCTTCGCCGGCGAGCGCGCCAGGCGCAAGGCGGGCGGGGGCGCCCCGGCCGCCCCGGCGGCGGCGCCCGCGGCGTCGCAGCCCGCGCTCCGCGCCGGCCGGGTCGGCAAGGCGCGCGGCTCCGCGCCGGCGACGAGCGGCCGGCGGGGCTCCGGCCCGGGGGACGAGGACTTCTCCGACATCGAGGCGATCCTCAAGAAGCACGGGATCTGAATCTGACGCTACGGGCCCGCGGAACTACCCTGCGCAGCCGCGAAGTCGATCTCTGTCGACAAGAATCGATCACACGCCGCCGATCTTCGTGAACAGGCCGGATTTTCCTGGCGTGTTGCCCACGTGGGCATGCGTGCCTGCGTCATCATCTGCGCGAGATGAACGACCACACGCCCGCACCGCGGCCTCCCGCCTCCGCCGAGCCCCGCGGCTGCCTCTTCGCCCTGTCCCAGCCGCCGTTGATGCTCTTCCTCACCGTCGTGGGCGTGCTGATCTTCGGCACCTCGGTCTACGACCTCATCGGCTGGTGAGCGCCGCCCCGCCGGCGGCCCCGGCCCCCGCCTTCCCGGCCCCGTCTCCGGCCGCCTCCCCCGTCCCGTTCCCCGTCCCGTTCTCCGCAGCCGCCTCGCGCTGCCGTGCGCGGTACGCCGCCACGTGCAGCCGGTTGCCGCAGGTGCGGCTGGAGCAGTAACGGCGGGAGCGGTTGCGCGAGTAGTCGACGAAGGCCCGGCCGCAGTCCGGCGCCTCGCAGCGGCGCAGCCGCTCGCGCTCGCCGGCGACGACGAGGAACGCCAGCGCCATCCCGCCGTCCGCGGCCAGATGTTCGGCGACGGAGGCGCCGGGGGCGAAGTAGTGCACGTGCCACTCGTAGCCGTCGTGGTCCGTGAGCTGCGGCGTAGTGCCGGCGGCGGCCACGATCGCGTTGAGCCGCTCCGCCGCGGCCCGGTCGTCCGGGGCGGCGAAGACGGCCGAGAGGTCGCTCCGTACGGCCCGGACCGCGGCCAGGTCGGCGCGGCAGAGCGCCTCCAGGCCGCTGATCTCCTGCTCGTCGACGAAGCCCTGGAGCGCCCCCACGTCCACGAGCACGTCCGCGTCCTCGCCCCCTGTGTCGGTGTTCAAGAGCGCCACGACGATGTCGAGCGCGCACCGGGTGTCGTGATTGATCAGCACCGTTCCGCTCCCCTGGTCGGGCCGCGCGTTCCCCTGGTCGGTCTGACGCCGACTCTAGCCAAAACGTGACACCGCCGTCGCCCACGGTGGCACGACGGCGGTGCTCTGGTGCGGTTGTCCGGTGGTTGGTCCGGCCGTCTCCCCGAGGCTGACGGCTACGGACGGTGAGGTCGTGGGGACTCAGCTCTCCGCGAGGATGTGCGAGAGCTCGGTGTCGAGGTCGAAGTGGCGCGGCTCCGTCCCGGGCGGCACGGCGGCGTCCGTGCGCTTCAGGAAGGACTCCAGCGCCCTCGCGGGTGCTTCGAGCAGTGCCTCGCCCTCGGGCGAGCTGAGGGCGATGCAGACGACGCCCTGGCCGTGACTTCTGGATGGCCAGACGCGGACGTCGCCGGTGCCGGTCGGGCGGTGGAGCCCTTCGGCGAGCAGATCGCGGGCGAACACCCATTCGACCGTCTCTTCTGCGCCCGTGTGGAAGGTGGCGTGCACGGCGTAAGGATCCGCGGTGTCGTACCGCAGACCTGCGGGGACAGGCAGGGAAGACTCGCTCGACACAACGAGGCGCAGGTGCAGCTCGCAGCTGACCGTGTGGTTCATAAGCGCCAGGGCCTTTCGCTCAGTGTGCGCTCGGGGATTCGCACGTCGGCGAAGTCGACATGCCACCTACCGGGGCGTTGTAAACCCCTCTGACTGTTTTGCGATGTTTTTCGTAGTTCGTACGGCCTAGTGAGGGTTCTCGGATGAGGGCCGTTCCGGTGAACTCTCCGGCACGGATAGTTTGGGCTCTCTGGATGCGGAGAGTAACGAGAATCGGGCGCAGTGTGACGGAGGCGCGCGGAGGGTGCGTCGGCGATGGCCGGTAAAGGGGCACACGGGGATGCTCACACCGGGTGACGTCGACCGCGTCGTCGACCGTGCGGCGGCGCTCGCGCGGACGGGGTCCGCCGGCCCCGCCGCGGCAACGGGTTTGAACGGCGAGCCTGCCGCACTGTATGGTTCTGACCACGCCGCCAAGGCGTTCCGGGGCGATTAGCTCAGGGGGAGAGCGCTTCGTTCACACCGAAGAGGTCACTGGTTCGATCCCAGTATCGCCCACCCGGAGAGGGCCGTTCCGCATCATGTGGGACGGCCCTCGCCCGTTCCCCGCGCACACCTCAGGCCGCCGTCGCCAGGCCGCTCGCGCGCAACGGCCAGGCCGGGTCGCAGCGTTCGTCCGAGCCCGTACGCGCGAACCACGCCGTCAGCCCGCGCGCCTGTGCGCCGTGCCAGACCGCCTGCCGCGCGTGCAGCTCCGACGCGCTCAGCTCGCCGATCCGCTCCGCGTAGCGCTGCCCGATGGCCCGTGCGAGGCGCAGCGCCGCCGTCGCGTCCGCGCCCGCCTCGTGGGCGCCGGTCAGCTCCACGCCGTAGTGCTCGCACAGCGCCGTCAGCGTGCGGCTGCCCTTGCGGTAGCGGTCGAGGTGCCGGTCCAGCACCAGGGGGTCCAGCACGCACAGCGGTGCGCCGCCGAGGTACTTCGGCAGCGACGAGGCGCGGTGCCGGCGTAACTCGCGGTCCAGCAGCGTCAGATCGAACGGTGCGTTCATCACCACCAGCGGTACGTGGCTCGCGCACTGCGCCGCCAGCGCCTTGCCCACCTCCTCCATCACCGGCGCCGGCCAGCGGCCCAGGCGCTGCAGATGCGACAGCGTCAGCCCGTGGACCGCCGTGGCCGCGGGCGGGATCTCCACGTCGGGGGAGACGAGCCACGACGTGCGGCGGGGCGGCGAGGTGATGTGGGGCTGCACGACGACGGCTGCGGAGAGTATCCGGTCGCGTTCCACGTCGACGCCGGTCGTCTCGGTGTCGAAGGCCGCCAGCGGCCCCTCGTACCAGAGCGTCATCAGCCCAACTCCCTGGAGTTTTACGGTAGGTGGGGTCGGTCCCACCCGACCGGGTGATACCCGCAACACCCCTCGTTCGAACAATGGTTGTTTGGCGGAGAGTCCGTGCGGTGACAACAGAGAGTGAGGGCCGGGCACGCCTCGGCCGCCCGTGGCGGGGCCGGCCCCCGTCAGCTACCGACAGCGCATGGAAGGCAGTTGGGCCATGGCCCTCATCCGGCCGGACTGGTGCGGCCCGTTCCCCGAGCGGGCCGCACCGCGGCGCGGCGCCCGCGCCGCGACGGCGTGCCCGGCGATGCCGCAGACCGCCTGTCTGCACGCGGTCGTTGCCGCTGCCCGCCGCACCCCCGTGCGGCTCTTCCCCGGCAGCGGCATCGACCGGCACGTTCCGGTACGGGCCGCGCACGACCCGGCCGGCCACGCCGTGATCCGCGTCTGCGCCGGCCGCGTGCGCCGCACGCTCACCACCCGGGCCGGCAGGGGAGGGAGACCCTGATGTACCGGCAGCCCCCGGAGCCCGATCCCGCCCATACGGACCCCGCCGTGCTCGGCGCCCTCCTCGCCCGCCATGGCTGGCGCCGGCACGGCGGTTCCACCGGCAGGTACGCGCGCTTCACACCGCCCGGCGACGCACCGGGCGGCGCCGGCGTCCTCGTACCGGCCGACCGCGCCTTCCCCGACTGCACCGACCTGCTCGCCGAAGCGCTCGGCGCGCTGGCCCGCAGCCCCGAGCCGTCCGCCCCGCTCGTGCTCACCGCCGTGGCCGTGCCCAGCGACGAGGTGAGCTGGGAGTACGGCACCGAGCGGCGCGCCGGGCCCGCCCGGTGGGCCGACGCCGAGCGGCTGTCCGCCGCCGCCCGCGCCATGCTGCTGGCCGGCGCGCTCGCCGCCCGCCGCCCCGCGGGGTTCCACGGCGCCCGGCTGCGCCCGCACGCCGCCCGGGACGTCGAGCAGACCCTGCTCGGCCCCGGCGCCCACGCCGCCCGGCTGACCGCGTTCGTCCCCGCGCCGGAGAGCCGCACGGTCACCACCACCCTGCTCCGCGCCCTCGGCGCCACCCGCGACGCGGTGGACCGCCAGCACACCACCGGGGCCATGGACGCCTTCGACCACGCCGTCGAACTCGGCGTGTGCCACGAGCTGACCGAGGCCCTGACCGCGCTCGTGCGCGGCACGGACGGCGTGCGCATCACCCTGGCCTGGGCCCCCGCCCACCCGACGCCGAGGGGCTTCGCCGCGGCCCCCGAACCGGTGGAGTTCGCCCCCGGCGACATCCCGGCCCTGCAGCGGGCCGCCGTGCGCTACCGGCACCGGGAGCCCTCCCTCCCGGTCCGGCTCACCGCAGCCGTCACCCGGCTCAGCCGGACGGCAGCCACCGGCCCGGGCCGGGTGCGGCTGCGGGTACTCGCGGGCGCGGACGTCACCGAGGTGCGTACGTCGCTCGACGAGGACGCGTACCGCGTCGCGGGCCAGGCGCACCTGGCAGGGGTGCCGGTGCGCATCAGCGGCATGCTGGAGAGCCGCGGCGGCTTCCGGCGGCTGACCGGGGCGTCGGGGGTGAGGCCCCTGCCGGTGGCGGACGCCGGGGGGAACCGGCTGCCGAAGGCGCATGGGCACCTGGACTTCTTCGACGAGGCGTACGGCGACGGCTGAGAGCACCGCTCCGCGCACGCGACGCCCGATTTCGCCGTGCGCCCCCCGGGCTCGGTACGATTCACGCCGTGCCGCCGCCGCGTGCGGCACCCCGTTCCCCGCGAAGGAGACCCCGTGTCCGACGTCCGTGTGATCATCAGCCGCGATGCCGCCGAGCGGGAAGAGCGCGTGGTCACGACGGGCACGACGGCCGGCGACCTCTTCCCCGGCGAGCGCACCGTGATCGCCGCCCGCGTCGCCGGCGCGCTGAAGGACCTCGCCTACGAGGTCGCCGACGGCGACGAGGTCGAGCCGGTGGAGATCGACAGCCCCGACGGGCTGGACATCCTGCGGCACTCCACCGCCCACGTGCTGGCCCAGGCCGTGCAGGAGCTGTTCCCCGAGGCCAAGCTCGGCATCGGCCCGCCCATCAAGGACGGCTTCTACTACGACTTCGACGTCCCCGAGCCCTTCCACCCCGACGACCTCAAGCGCGTCGAGAAGAAGATGCAGGAGATCGTCAAGCGCGGCCAGCGCTTCTCCCGCCGCGTCACCACCGACGCCGACGCCCGCGAGGAGCTGGCCGCCGAGCCGTACAAGCTGGAGCTGATCGGCCTCAAGGGCAATGCCGCCGACGCCGCCGAAGGCGCGTCCGCGGAGGTCGGCGCCGGCGAGCTGACGATCTACGACAACCTCGACGCCAAGACCGGCGAGCTGTGCTGGAAGGACCTCTGCCGCGGCCCCCACCTGCCGACGACGCGGCTGATCCCCGCCTTCAAGCTGATGCGCTCCGCCGCCGCGTACTGGCGCGGCAGCGAGAAGAACCCGCAGCTCCAGCGGATCTACGGCACCGCCTGGCCGTCGAGGGACGAGCTGAAGGCGCACCTGGAGTTCCTGGCCGAGGCCGAGAAGCGCGATCACCGCAAGCTCGGCACCGAGCTGGACCTCTTCTCCATCCCCGAGGACATCGGCTCGGGCCTCGCGGTCTTCCACCCCAGGGGCGGGATCGTGCGCCGCGTGATGGAGGACTACTCGCGCCGGCGGCACGAGGAGTCGGGCTACGAGTTCGTCTACACCCCGCACGCCACGAAGGGGAAGCTCTTCGAGAAGTCGGGCCACCTGGACTGGTACGCCGACGGCATGTACCCGCCCATGCAGCTCGACGAGGGCCAGGACTACTACCTCAAACCCATGAACTGCCCCATGCACAACCTGATCTTCGACGCCCGCGGGCGCTCGTACCGCGAGCTGCCGCTGCGCCTCTTCGAGTTCGGGACCGTCTACCGGTACGAGAAGTCCGGCGTCGTGCACGGCCTCACCCGGGCCCGGGGCTTCACCCAGGACGACGCGCACATCTACTGCACCAAGGAGCAGATGGCCGGCGAGCTGGACTCGCTGCTGACCTTCGTGCTGAACCTGCTGCGCGACTACGGGCTGGAGGACTTCTACCTGGAGCTGTCCACCAAGGACCCGGAGAAGTCCATCGGCTCCGACGAGGTCTGGGAGGAGGCCACCGAGATCCTGCGCCAGGCCGCGGAGAAGCAGGGCCTGCAGCTCGTCATGGACCCGGGCGGGGCCGCGTTCTACGGGCCGAAGATCTCGGTGCAGGCCAAGGACGCCATCGGCAGGACGTGGCAGATGTCCACGATCCAGGTGGACTTCAACCTCCCCGAGCGCTTCGACCTGGAGTACACCGCGGCGGACGGCTCGCGGCAGCGTCCCGTGATGATCCACCGCGCGCTCTTCGGCTCCATCGAGCGGTTCTTCGCCGTCCTGCTGGAGCACTACGCGGGCGCCTTCCCGGCGTGGCTGGCGCCCGTGCAGGTCGTCGGCATCCCGATCGGCGACGACCACGTCCCGTACCTGCAGGAGGTCGCGGCCAGGATGCGGGCCCGCGGGCTGCGCGTCGAGGTCGACTCCTCCTCGGACCGGATGCAGAAGAAGATCCGCAACGCCCAGAAGGCCAAGGTCCCGTACATGCTGATCGCGGGCGACGACGACATGGCCAAGGGCGCCGTCTCCTTCCGCTACCGCAGCGGCGAGCAGAACAACGGCGTGCCGATCGACGACGCGATCGACGAGGTGGCCCGCGCGGTCGCGGAGCGCGCCGGGTCGTGACCCGGCGCGGGCCGGGCCCGGCGCCCGGCCCGCGGGGTCCTACGCCATATGCTGCGGAGTATGACCAGTGAGCCGGAGCAGCAGCTCGGGGTCGGCACCCCGGATCAGTTCCAGCGGCTGTGGACGCCGCACCGCATGGCGTACATCCAGGGCGAGAACAAGCCCACCGGCACCGCCGCCGGCGACGGGTGCCCGTTCTGCGCGATCCCGGAGAAGTCGGACGAGGACGGGCTGATCCTCGCCCGCGGCGCACAGGTCTACGCGGTGCTGAACCTGTACCCGTACAACGGCGGGCATCTGATGGTCGTCCCCTACCGGCACGTCGCGGACTACACCGAGCTGACCGACGAGGAGACCGCGGAGCTGGCGGTCTTCACCAAGCGCGCGATGACCGCCCTGCGCACCGCGTCCGGGGCGCAGGGGTTCAACCTCGGCATGAACCAGGGCCCGGTCGCGGGCGCGGGCATCGCCGCGCATCTGCACCAGCACGTGGTGCCGCGGTGGGGCGGGGACACGAACTTCATGCCGGTCGTCAGCCACACCAAGGTGCTGCCCCAACTCCTCGCGGACACCCGCACGATGCTCGCCGCCGTCTGGCCCGCGGCCTAGCCGCCGCCCGCCCCGGGCCACCCCGCCCCGATCGGTGTCCGACCGGGGTGAATTTTCCGGGGTTTCGTGCACACTGGACCGAAAGCGGGGGGTTCCGCCACCGCTTGCGCGACGGTGTGCAGGGGGGCACAGATGTCGGGTGACGAGACGGCCGTCTACGCGGAGAGAGCGTGGAACCCGCTGGCGGCGAAGGTGCGGCTGACGGCGGACACGTTGTCCGTGGGGCGGGGCCGGCGCGTGCGGGTCCGCGACATGCACCTGATGGCCATGGCCGAGGCGTATCTGCGGGGGAAGTGGCTCGGCGGCCGCGGGCTGGAGCGCGAGCTGGCGCGGATCGGTAACGGGCCCGGCGTCGTGCCGCTGATCCACGTGACCGGTTCCGCCCACGTGATCCGGGTGCGGCAGGCGGCGGCGTTCGCCGGAGCCCTCGGGGAACTGGCGGTGGAACTGAGCGGCGGGCCCGCGGAGGTGGCCGCGGCGGGGCGGCGGGCCGAGTCGGAGGGCGTGCCGTTGTGGATGGCGCGGCGCTCCGCCGCGGGGCCGCACGGCGGCATGGTGACGGTGGCCGTCGACCGGCGGCTGGTACGCGCGGACGTGTGGGCCGAGGAGGCGCCCGGGACGCCCGCGGTGCGGCTGCGCGGGAAGGCCGGCCTCACCGCCGAGGAGGTGCAGACGAGGAATCCGCCGCTGACGGTCACCGTGGCGGGGCGTCCGGCCGTGCTCACCGTCCTCGACTCCTCGGTACGGGGGTGGGTCGCCGTGCTCCGGACGGAGAAGGTGCAGTGGGAGCTGGAGGGGCGGGACGTGGAGTCGTCCCGGCTGCTCAGGGGCCGGCGCCCGGTGGCCCTGCTCACCCGCCGCCGGGACTGGGAGGTGCGGTACGCGACGGTGGAGCCGTTGATGGACGTGCGGTACGAGACCGCGGACCCGCTGGACGCGGTGGTGGCCCACTTCTTCGGCGCGGTGTGTGGCGCGGGCGACGAGAACGCGCTGATCCGCCTCGGCACGGTGGACCGGGTGCTCGCCCCGTACGGGGCGGGCGGGGCGGACGGCGAGAGACGGGGCTGGGACGACCCGTGGTCCACCGACCTGGGCTTCTCGCCTTCCGGCGGCGGCTTTGGGGGCCGGGTTCGACGGCGGTGGCGACGGCGGTGGCGGCGGGGGAGGCGACGGTGGCGGTGGCGGTGGCGGAGGGTGAGCCCCGGGCCCGCCCCCGGCCGCCGGGGCCGGAGGCGTCCGGGCCCGTCAGCCCGCCGCCTGCGCCAGCGCCTGCGCCAGGTCCGCCCACAGGTCGTCCGGGTGCTCGATGCCCACCGAGACCCGCACCGTGCCCTCACCGATGTCCATCGCCGCCAGCGCCGCCTCGTCGAGCTGCCGGTGCGAGGTGCTCGCCGGGTGCATGACGAGCGTCTTGACGTCGCCGAGGGACGGGCTCAGCAGCGCCAGCCGCAGCGATTCGACGAACCTGCGCCCCGCGTCCCGGCCGCCCGCCAGTTCGAACGCCAGCACCCCGCCGCCCGCGGCCAGCAGCCGGTCGGCCGTCGCGCGGTCCGGGTGGTCCGGCAGCCCCGGGTGGCGGACCCGGGCGACCGCCGGATGGGCGGCGAGCCGTTCGGCCAGCGCCAGCGCCGTCGCGGACTGCCGCTCGACGCGCAGCGCCAGGGTCGCCATGCCCCGCAGCGTCAGCCACGCCGCGAACGGGTCGGCCACCGCGCCCTGTTCGACGGCGTGCGCCCAGACCCGGCGGCGCAGCTCCGCGTCGCGGAAGACGGCGACGCCGCCCAGGACGTCGGCGTGGCCGCCGAGGTACTTGGTCGCCGAGTGCACGACGACGGCGGCGCCGTGCTCGACCGGGCGGCAGAGCAGCGGGGTGGCGAAGGTGTTGTCGACGACGCCGGTGACCCCCGCCTCCGCGGCGGCGGCCAGGAGCGCGGGCAGGTCGGTGACGGCGGTGGTGGGGTTGGCGATGGTCTCCAGGTAGAGCACCCGGGTGCGGGGGGTGAGTGCGGCCCGTACCTCGTCGGCGTCCCGGCCGGAGACGTACGTGACCGACACCCCCCAGCGTTCCGCCAGATCGGTCAGCGTCGCGTACGTGCCGCCGTACAGCGAGCGCTGCGCGATGACGTGGTCGCCGGCGGAGAGCAGGCTGAGCAGCACGGCGTTGATCGCGCCCATGCCGGACGCGAACGCCAGCCCGCCCGCGCCCCCTTCGAGATCGCTGACCGCCTCCTCCAGGGCGCGGACGGTCGGGTTGCCGAAGCGGCTGTAGAGGTACGCGCCGTCCGGGTCCTGGAAGGCGGCGGCCAACGCGTCGGCGGAGTCGAACGTGAAGACGTGCCCCTGGTGGATCGGCACGGTCACCGGGCGGCTGCCCTCGGGGACCGGCACGGGCGGGTGGGCGGTACGGGTCGAGGGGTGCAGGTCGGCGCTCATGGCGAAAGTCTCCGCGGCGAATGGGTTGCCGGAACAGGGCCAATTCCGGGAGATTGGTCCGCCATGGACACCGACGACGTGCGGGCCTCCGACCTGGTGGCCGCCCTCGGCCGCTGGTCGGCCGGACGCGGCCCGCTGTACATGCTGCTCGCCGCCCGGCTGCGGCGGCTGGTCGACGAGGGCCGGCTGCGCCCCGGCGCGGCGCTGCCGCCGGAGCGGGCGCTCGCGGCGGCGCTGGCCGTGGGGCGCACGACGGTGGTCGCCGCGTACGGCGTGCTGCGTCAGGAGGGCCGCGTCGTACGGCGGCAGGGGAGCGGCACCCGCGTCGCGGAGGCGGCGCTCGTGCCGGGGCGTACGGCGGAGACCGCGAACCCGCTCTTCCTCAACCTGCTGGAGCCGGCCGACGGCGTGATCCTGCTGAGCTGCGCGGCCCCGGACGGCCCGCCCCCCGAACTGGCCCGCGCCTACCGGGACCTGGCCCTGCCCGCCACCGGCCTCGGCTACCACCCCGCCGGGCTGCCCGCCCTGCGCGCCGCCGTCGCCGCCCGCTACGCCGCCCGCGGCATCCCCACGGACCCGGCGCAGATCCTCGTCACCACCGGCGGCCAGCAGGCGCTGGCGCTGCTGACCCGGCTGTTCGTCGCCCCCGGCGATCCGGTGCTGGTCGAGGCGCCCGCGTACCCCGGCGCGCTGGACCTGTTCCGGGAGGCGGGGGCGGTGCTGCGGCCGGTGCCCGTGGGGCCGTACGGGATCGACGCGGACGCCGCCGTACGGACGCTGGCGGAGCACCGGCCGGCGCTCGCGTACGTCGCCTCGGTGCACCAGAACCCGACCGCCGCCGTGCTGCCACCGCTGCGCGGACGCCGGCTCGTGGAAGCGGCCGGGCACCTCGGCGTACCGCTGGTGGACGACGAGGTGCTGGCGGACCTCCCGTTCGAGGGTGCCGCGCCGCCGGCGCTCGCCGCGTGCGCGGACGGCACCGAGGTCATCAGCGTCGGGTCGCTGAGCAAGGTGGTGTGGGGCGGGCTGCGCATCGGCTGGGTGCGCGCGCCCGCCGGCGTCGTCACCCGGCTCGCCCGGCTGAAGGCCGTCCACGACCTCGGCACGGACGTGCCGGCCCAACTCGTCGCCGTCTCGCTGCTGGCCGCGTACGAACCGCTGCTCGCCCGCCGCCGCGCCGACCTGCGCCGCGCCCACGACCACCTGCGCGCCGAACTGGCCCGGCTGCTGCCCTCCTGGGACTGCCCGCCGGTGCCCGGCGGGCAGACGGTGTGGCTGCGGCTGCCCTACGGGGACGGAGTGTCCTTCGCACAGGTCGCGCTCCGTCACGGGGTGGCCGTCCTGCCCGGCGCCTGCGTGGACGCCGCCGGGGGCAGCGGCCCGTACCTGCGGCTGCACTTCTGCTCACCGCGGGACGTGCTCACCGAGGCCGTCGGGCGGCTGGCCGCGGCCTGGACGGCGTACGACGGGAGTTCCCGCCCGGCGACGCCCGCGGCCCTCGGCGGTGTGACCGTCTGACCGGGGCCGCCCCCCGCCCGCGCGCCCTGGCCGTGCGCCCTGCGCCCGCCGTCAGCCGTCGTACACGTCCGCCCGCCGGGGCTCCGCGCCCTGCACGGCCCCGCTGAGGAACGCCGACCGGGCGCCGAAGCTCGTCGTGTCCACGCTGTGCTCCTCCAGCACCCGCATCGCGGCCTGGTGCACCACCCGCAGCACCGGCGTCGCCGCGCGCAGCGCGTCGTCCGCCATGAAGCGGTGCCGCCACGGCTTGTCCGCCCACACGTGCCGCAGCCCGAAGGGCTCGGGGAGCTTCAGCTTGCCGCCGAGGTAGTCGAGCAGCGGCGGATACCAGGTGAACGGCGCCCGCGCGGCCAGCCGCACCACCTCGCGGGTACGGACCAGGGGCAGCGGCTTCTCCTTGGTCTCCCAGAACTTCATGCCGCTCACGGTCTTGGTCTCACGGCTGGGCTTGCTGGTGAACAGCGGGTGCACCGGGCCCAGCGCGTGCCCCGTGACCTCGATGCGCAGCGTCTGGTGCAGCACGGTCACCGAGACCAGCAGCGTGATGACCAACTGGCCGTCCCAGAGCGTGAACTGCACGCCCAGATAGTGCCGGTTGCCCGCGCCGAACTGCTGCTCGTTGCAGATCCGCTGGACCTCGAAGTCCCGTACGGAATAGCCGTCGACGATCGCGCCGCCGGGCCGGGCGACCTCGCCCGCGCCCTCGCCTATCGGCGAGACGATCCAGTGCTTTATCGCGGGGGCCGGGAAGCCGCCGGTGTGCAGCGGGGTGCGCTCCAGCATGCGGAGCTGGTCGTGCACCGCCTTGGCGATGTCCCAGCTGCGGAACGGGTGGATCTCGCCGCCGGACTCCTTCGGCTTGAGGTCCTCCGCCAGGTGCCAGGCGCCCCAGCGGGTGCCCATGCCGAGTATCCCCTTGGGGCCGGCGTAGAAGACGACGTTGCTGTGCTGCTCCGCCGACAGCTTCGCCAGGCCCAGCCGCAGCCGCTCCGCGCTGGCCTCGCCGGGGTTCCTCGGCACCGCCTCGGGGATCTTGGCGCCGAGGCCGCCGCCGGACAGCAGCGCCGTCCAGTGCTCGCGCAGGCCCTTGGCGTACTGCTCGCAGATCCGGTTCGCCCAGAACCAGCCTATGATCGGCGCCACCAGCAGGCCGCGCAGATAGATGTTGAGCAGCCCGCCGGGCGGCAGCGTGATGAACAGGTAGACGGCGGCGACGCCGATGATGCCCAGCAGGACGTACCCCACCGCGCCGACGCGCTTGTCCGACGCGCCTGCCAGGGTGCGGCGGAGCTGGAAGACACCGAGCCAGAGCAGCACCCCGGGCAGGAACAGCAGCCCGAAGACGCCCATCACCACGGTCAGCCGGGTGTCGCGCTCCTTGCGGTAGCGGTTGGCCGCCAGGCAGTGCTCCAGCACCGCCTGCGGCTCCGTGCCGAAGGACTGGATGAGCGGCTTGCGGCCGTCGGCGAGCATGCGCACCGTGACGGCGCGCGCGAACGCCTCGCCCAGGTTCGGCTCGAAGAGCGAGAGCCGGCCCTTCTTGAAGTCCGACTTGCTCCAGTCGTTGTTGGCGTCGAGGAGCTTGGTGACGGCGCTGTCGCGGTACGCCGTGGACGCGAGCGCGTGCGTCGCCGCCGTCTGACCCTGGGCGCCCGAGAGGGGCACCTGTGCGCGCGGGGCGAAGTCGAACTCCAGCCCCTCAGAACCTGCCACTGCCGCCCCCAACGCCGCGCGTCCGCCCCGGTGATGGGGCCGGGCCCGCGGGCAAGCGGGCCCGACCACCAATGTGCCCCAGCCTAGCCGCGGTCAACCGTCACGGGACTGCCGATCACGGATCTTCGCCGCCACCTGCTGCGGCATCGGCTCGTGCCGGGCGTACGCCCGGTCGAACCGGCCGGTGCCGTGCGACAGGGAGCGCAGATCCACCGCGTACCTGCCGATCTCGAACTCCGGCACCTCCGCGCGCACCAGCGTCCGGCCGCCGCCCGCCTGCTCGGTGCCGACCACCCGGCCGCGCCGCCCGGACAGGTCGCTCATCACCGGGCCCACGTACTCGTCCGCGACCAGCACGCCGATTTCGGCGACCGGCTCCAGCAGATGGATCTGCACCTGCGCCGCGGCCTCCCGCAGCGCCAGCGCGCCGGCCGTCTGGAACGCGGCGTCGGAGGAGTCCACCGAGTGCGCCTTGCCGTCGACGAGCGTGATCCGCACGTCGACCAGCGGATAGCCGGTGGCCACGCCCTTGACCGCCTGGCCGCGTACGCCCTTCTCCACCGACGGGATGAACTGCCGCGGCACCGCGCCGCCGACCACCTTGTCCACGAACTCGATGCCCGAGCCCTCCGGCAGCGGCTCGACCTCGATCTCGCAGATGGCGTACTGCCCGTGGCCGCCGGACTGCTTGACGTGCCGTCCGCGCGCCGCCGCCCGGCCCGAGAACGTCTCGCGCAGCGACACCTTGTGGTCCACCGAGTCGACCTGCACGCCGTACCGCGTGCGCAGCCGCTCCAGCGCCACGTCGCGGTGCGCCTCGCCCAGGCACCACAGCACCAACTGCCGGGTCGAGGGATTCTGTTCCAGGCGCATCGTCGGGTCCTCGGCGCACAGCCGCGCCAGGCCCTGCGACAGCTTGTCCTCGTCCTGCTTGGTGTGCGCCTCGATGGCCACCGGCAGCAGCGGGTCCGGCATCACCCACGGCGCCATCAGCAGCGGCTCGTCCTTGGCCGAGACGGTGTCGCCGGTCTCCGCGCCGTTCAGCTTGCCGACGCAGGCGATGTCGCCGGCGATCGCCGCCTCCAGCGGGCGCTGGAGCTTGCCGAACGGGGCGGTCAGCGAGCCGATCCGCTCGTCGGTGTCGTGGTCCTCGTGCCCGCGGTCCTCCATCCCGTGCCCCGAGACGTGCACCGTCTGGTCGGGGCGCAGCGTGCCGGAGAAGACGCGCAGCAGCGACAGTCTGCCGATGTACGGGTCCGAGGACGTCCTGACCACCTCGGCGGCCAGCGGCCCGGCCGGGTCGCAGGCCAGCCGCGCGCGTTCCTCGCCGCGCACGGTGGTCACGTCGGGGATGCGCCGCTCCGGCGGGGTGGGGAAGCCGCCGGTGATCAGCTCCAGCAACTCGACCGTGCCCAGCCCCTGCGTCCCGCCGTCGGCGGCGGGCGCGGCGGCCAGCACCGGGTGGAACACCCCGCGCGCGACGGCCTTCTCCAGGTCCTGCACGAGCGTCTTGACCTCGACGTCCTCGCCGCCGAGATAGCGCTCCATGAGGGACTCGTCCTCGCTCTCCGAGATGATGCCCTCGATAAGCCGGTTGCGGGCCTCCTCGATCAGCGGCAGCTCCTCCGCGCGAGGCGGTCTGTCCTCGCGGGCACCGGAGGTGTAGTCGAAGACCCGCTGCGTGAGCAGGCCGATCAGCCCGTGGACGGGCGCGTGGCCGTCCGCCGCCGGCTCGCCGAGCAGCGGCAGGTACAGCGGCAGCACGGCGTCGGGGTCGTCACCCCCGAAGGCCGCCTGGCAGGTCTCCGTCATCTGGCCGAAGTCGGCTCTGGCGGCGTCCAGATGCGTGACGACGATCGCCCGCGGCATCCCGACCGCCGCGCACTCGTCCCACAGCATCCGGGTCGCGCCGTCCACGCCGTCCGCGGCCGAGACGACGAAGAGGGCCGCGTCCGCGGCGCGCAGACCGGCCCGTAGCTCCCCGACGAAGTCCGCGTAGCCGGGGGTGTCCAGTAGATTGATCTTGATGCCGTCCCATGCGACCGGGACCAGCGAGAGCTGTACCGAGCGTTGCTGGCGCTGTTCGATCTCGTCGTAGTCGGATACGCAGCCGCCGTCCTCGACCCGGCCGGCCCGGGTGAGCGCCTTCGTGGTCAGCGCCAGCGCCTCCACCAGCGTGGTCTTACCGGATCCGCTATGGCCGACCAGCGCCACGTTCCGAATGTCGGAGGGCCGGGCGGCCGCCGCTGCCCTGCCGGCGGCTCCGGGGTGTGCGTGTGCCTTGTCACCCATGTGTCTCGCCTCCGTCTGACACGTGCGGTGCATTCGAGCTTTGCACCGCCGTCAGACCCCGTCCATAGCACGGACGGCTTCGGAAACACCGACCGCCCGGACGTGCGTACGCCCCGGCCGGTGAGGGGCATACGGCCCGCGCGGCCCCGCCGGGGCGCTGGCTACGATGGCTGCGCTACGTTGAGCGACTTCCACCGACGAGTCCCCCCGGCCAGCCGCGGGGGCCCGCCGACCGGCGACCCTGGGACGGCCATGCTGAACAAGTACGCGCGTGCGATCTTCACGCGTGTCTTCGCACCGATCGCCGCGATGCTGCTGCGCCGTGGCGTGAGCCCCGACACCGTCACCTTCGTGGGCACCCTCGGGGTGATGGCGGGCGCCTTGGCCTTCTTCCCCCGCGGGGAGTTCTTCTGGGGCACGGTGATCATCACCCTCTTCGTCTTCTCCGATCTGATCGACGGCACCATGGCCCGCCAGTCCGGCCGCTCCAGCCGCTGGGGCGCGTTCCTGGACTCCACGCTCGACCGGGCCGCGGACTCCGCCGTCTTCGGCGGCATCGCACTCTGGTACGCGGGCGACGGCGACGACCTGGTGCTGTGCGCGGTGGCGATCTTCTGCCTGGCCGGCGGCCAGGTCGTGTCGTACACGAAGGCGCGCGGCGAGAGCATCGGGCTCCCGGTGAAGGTCAACGGCCTGATGGAGCGCGCCGACCGGCTGGTGATCATCCTGGTGCTCGCAGGATTCGCGGGCATGGAGCGCACCTTCGGCATCCCGCACATCGACCTCCTGCTGCCCATCGCGCTGTGGGCGGTCGCCGCGGGCAGCGCCGTCACGCTCTTCCAGCGGATGGTGACCGTGCACCGGGAGGCCGCCGAGAAGGACGCCGCCGACCCGCTGCCGCCGCCCGCGCCGCGCGGCGGGCCGCGCCCCGGGGCAGAGGCCGAGCCCGCGGACCAGGAGAGCGCGTGAAGGAGCGCCTGACCGACGGGATGTACGGCCTGGGCTGGGCAGCGGTCAAACGGCTGCCCGAGCCCGCCGCCGCCGCCCTCGGCAGGCGCATCGCCGACACCGCCTGGCGCCGCGACGGCAAGGGCGTACGGCGGCTGACGTCGAATCTCGCCCGCGTCGTCCCGGACGCCGGGCCCGAGCGGCTGGCCGCGCTGAGCCGGGCCGGCATGCGCTCGTACATGCGCTACTGGATGGAGTCCTTCCGGCTGCCGGCCTGGAGCAGGCAGCGCGTCCGCGACGGCTTCGACCCCGAGGACGTGCACTGGCTTGAGGACGGCCTCGCCGGTGACACCGGCGTGATCCTCGCGCTGCCGCACATGGGCAACTGGGACCTGGCGGGCGCCTGGGTCACCACCGAGCTGGGCGTGCCCTTCACCACCGTGCAGGAGCGGCTGAAGCCGGAGTCGCTCTACGACCGCTTCGTCGCGTACCGCGAGAGCCTGGGCATGGAGGTGCTGGCGCACGGCGGCGCGAGCGCCTTCGGCACCCTCGCCCGGCGGCTGCGCGGCGGCGGGCTGGTGTGCCTGGTCGCCGACCGCGACCTGTCGGCCACCGGCGTCGAGGTGGACTTCTTCGGCTCCGCCGCCCGGATGCCCGCGGGACCCGCGCTGCTCGCCCAGCAGACCGGCGCGCTGCTGCTGCCCGTCACGCTCTGGTACGACGACTCGCCCGTCCTGCAGGGGAAGGTGCACGCGCCCGTCGAGGTGCCCGCGACCGGCACCCGCGCCGAGAAGACCGCCGCCATGACGCAGGCGATGGCCGACGACTTCGCCGAGGGCATCGCCGGGCACCCGGAGGACTGGCACATGCTGCAGCGCTTCTGGCTGGACGACCTCAGGGGCGGGGCGTCGCGGTGAGGGTCGGGATCGTCTGCCCGTACTCCTGGGAGGCGCCCGGCGGAGTGCAGTTCCACGTCCGGGACCTGGCGGAGCACCTGCGCGCCGCCGGCCACGAGGTCTCCGTGCTCGCGCCCGCCGACGACGACACCCCGCTGCCGGAGTACGTCGTCTGGGCCGGCCGCGCCGTCCCCGTGCCGTACAACGGATCCGTGGCGCGCATCAACTTCGGCTTCCTGTCCGCCGCCCGGGTACGCCGCTGGGTGCGCGACGGCGACTTCGACGTGCTGCACATCCACGAGCCGGCCGCGCCGTCGCTCGCGCTGCTGGCCTGCTGGGCGGCGAAGGGGCCGATCGTGGCCACGTTCCACATGTCGAGCCCGCGCTCGCGCGGCATGATCGCCGCGTACCCGATCCTGCAGTCGGCCCTGGAGAAGATCAGCGCGCGCATCGCGGTCAGCGAGTACGCACGCCGCACCCTGGTGGAGCACCTGGGCGGAGACGCCGTCGTCATCCCCAACGGCGTCGACGTCTCCTTCTTCGCCGGGGCCGAGCCGAAGGCCGAGTGGCAGGGCCGCACGCTGGGCTTCATCGGCCGGATCGACGAGCCGCGCAAGGGGCTGCCGGTGCTGATGGAGGCGTTCCCGCGGATCCTGGAGCGGGTGCCGGACGCCCGTCTGCTGGTCGCCGGGCGCGGCGACCGGGCCGAGGTCGCCGGGCGTCTGCCGCCCGGGGTCCGCGAGCGGGTGGAGTTCCTGGGGATGGTCAGCGACGAGGACAAGGCGCGGCTGCTGCGCAGCGTCGACCTGTACGTCGCGCCGAACACCGGCGGCGAGTCCTTCGGCATCATCCTCGTCGAGGCGATGTCCGCGGGGGCGCCCGTGCTCGCCGCCGACCTGGACGCCTTCGTGCAGGTGCTGGACGGCGGCACGGCGGGGGAGGTGTTCGCGCGCGAGGACGCCGGGGACCTGGCCGAGCGGGCCGCCGGGCTGCTGCTGGACGACGCCCGCCGGGCCGGGCTGCGCGAGCGCGGCAGCCGGCACGTGCAGCGCTTCGACTGGTCGACGGTCGGCGCGGACATCCTGTCGGTGTACGAGACGGTGACCCAGGGCGCCGCGTCGGTGGCGGAGGACGAGCGCGCGGGCCGCTGGGCGGCCCGCTTCGGCCCCGCCCGCGACCGGGAGGGATGACGTGTCGACCGCTCTGACCCTGCTGCTCGTCGCCGTCGGGCTCTGCCTGATCGGCGTCTATCTGAGCTGGACCGCCGGCCGGCTCGACCGGCTGCACACCCGCATCGACGCCGCCAAGGCGGCCCTCGACGCCCAGTTGCTGCGCCGCGCCTCGGTGGCGCAGGAGCTGGCCACCAGCGGTGTGCTCGACCCGGCCGCCTCGATCGTGCTCTACGAGGCCGCGCACGCCGCCCGGCAGGCGGAGGAGGACCAGCGCGAGGTCGCCGAGAGCGAGCTGAGCCAGGCGCTGCGGGCGGTGTTCGAGGCGCCCGAGCAGGTGGAGGCGGTGCGCGGGGCGCCCGGCGGCGAGGAGGCCGTGCACGAGCTCGCGGAGGCCGCGCGGCGGGTGCCGATGGCGCGGCGCTTCCACAACGACGCGGTACGGGCGGCGCGGGCGCTGCGCCGGCACCGCAAGGTGCGCTGGTTCCGGCTGGCCGGGCACGCGCCGTTCCCGCTGGCGGTCGAGATGGACGACGAGCCGCCGCCGGCGCTGACCGACCGCGCCCCGGCGGGCTGACCCCGCCGGCGTTGTCGCCGCCGCTGCCCCGCCGTCGCTGCCGGCTCGGCGGCCACAGCTTGCCGATTGGCTCTTTCCCGACCCCTCCCGCCTGGGGTTTCCTTGACCGTGGCGCACGTTCGGGCCCGTCGTCCGAACGTGTTTACGATGGAAGCAGCGCACCGTACGCCACCCACACCCACACCGCGCCCACATCACCGAGTGAGGTTCCACCGTGTCCAGCACGCCCAGCTCCGCCCCCCAGTCGTCGGCTCCCGAGACCGGCACCGCACGCGTCAAGCGCGGCATGGCCGAGCAGCTCAAGGGCGGCGTGATCATGGATGTCGTCACGCCCGAGCAGGCGAAGATCGCCGAGGACGCGGGCGCCGTCGCGGTGATGGCCCTGGAGCGGGTGCCCGCCGACATCCGCAAGGACGGCGGCGTGGCGCGCATGTCGGACCCCGACATGATCGAGGGCATCATCGAGGCCGTCTCCATCCCGGTGATGGCCAAGTCCCGCATCGGCCACTTCGTGGAGGCCCAGATCCTCCAGGCGCTCGGCGTCGACTACATCGACGAGTCCGAGGTGCTCACCCCCGCCGACGAGGTCAACCACTCCGACAAGTGGGCCTTCACCACCCCCTTCGTCTGCGGCGCCACCAACCTCGGCGAGGCCCTGCGCCGGATCGCCGAGGGCGCCGCCATGATCCGCTCCAAGGGCGAGGCCGGCACCGGGAACGTCGTCGAGGCCGTGCGCCACCTGCGCCAGATCAAGAACGAGATCGGTGCCCTGCGCGGCCTGGACAACCACGAGCTGTACGCCGCCGCCAAGGAGCTGCGTGCCCCGTACGAGGTGGTCGCCGAGGTGGCGAAGCTCGGCAAGCTGCCCGTCGTGCTGTTCTCCGCCGGCGGTGTCGCCACCCCCGCCGACGCCGCGCTGATGCGCCAGCTCGGCGCCGAGGGCGTCTTCGTCGGCTCCGGCATCTTCAAGTCCGGCGACCCGGCCAAGCGCGCCGCCGCCATCGTCAAGGCCACCACCTTCTACGACGACCCGAAGGTCGTCGCGGACGCCTCGCGCAACCTCGGCGAGGCCATGGTCGGCATCAACCTCGACACCCTGGACGACGCCGAGCGCTACGCCGGCCGGGGCTGGTGAGGTCGGCAGCATGGGCACCGCCCCCGTCATAGGCGTCCTCGCCCTCCAGGGCGACGTACGCGAGCATCTTGTCGCCCTCGACGCGGCCGGCGCGAGCGCCGTACCGGTCCGCAGGCCGGCGGAGCTGGCGGAGGTCTCGGGTCTGGTCATCCCCGGTGGCGAGTCCACCACGATGTCCAAGCTCGCCGTCGCCTTCGGGCTGCTGGAGCCGCTGCGCGAGCGGGTACGGGCGGGCATGCCCGCGTACGGCTCCTGCGCCGGCATGATCATGCTGGCCGACAAGATCCTCGACCCGCGCTCCGGGCAGGAGACCGTCGGCGGCATCGACATGATCGTGCGCCGCAACGCCTTCGGCCGGCAGAACGAGTCGTTCGAGGTGCCGCTGGAGGTGGCCGGGGTCCCCGGCGGTCCGGTGCACGGCGTCTTCATCCGGGCGCCGTGGGTAGAGTCCACCGGCGCCCGGGTGGAGCGGCTGGCGGAGGTCGGCGGGCACCCCGTCGCCGTCCGGCAGGGTCCGCTGCTGGCGACGTCGTTCCATCCCGAACTCACCGGCGACCACCGCGTGCACGCCCTCTTCGCCGATATGGTGCGCCGGGCGGGCTGACCGGCACCGGTAGGATCGACGAGTTCGTTGCCGGTTAGTCGAATGCGCGGAACGCGGAATGGAGCGGGGCTGTGTCCGGCCACTCTAAGTGGGCAACCACCAAGCACAAGAAGGCCGTGATCGATGCCAAGCGAGGAAAGCTCTTCGCCAAGCTGATCAAGAACGTCGAGGTCGCGGCGCGGCAGGGGGGGGCCGACCCGGACGGAAATCCCACGCTCTACGACGCGATCCAGAAGGCCAAGAAGCAGTCCGTCCCGAACAAGAACATCGACAGCGCCGTCAAGCGCGGCGCCGGTCTCGAAGCGGGCGGCGCCGAGTACGAGACGATCATGTACGAGGGTTACGGCCCCAACGGCGTGGCGGTCCTCATCGAGTGCCTGACCGACAACCGCAACCGCGCCGCCTCCGACGTCCGCGTCGCCATGACGCGCAACGGCGGCTCCATGGCCGACCCCGGCTCCGTGTCCTACCTGTTCAACCGCAAGGGCGTGGTGATCGTCCCCAAGGGCGAGCTGGGCGAGGACGACGTGCTGGCCGCGGTGCTGGACGCCGGCGCCGAGGAGGTCAACGACCTGGGCGAGTCCTTCGAGGTGCTCAGCGAGGCCGGCGACATGGTCGCGGTCCGCACCGCCCTGCAGGACGCCGGGATCGACTACGACTCGGCCGAGGCGAACTTCGTCCCCACCATGCAGGTGGAGCTGGACGAGGAGGGCGCCCGCAAGATCTTCCGGCTCATCGACGCCCTGGAGGACAGCGACGACGTGCAGAACGTCTTCGCCAACTTCGACGTCTCCGACGAGGTCATGGAGAAGGCCTCCGCCTGAGCCATACGCGCACGCCGTGAGGGGCCCGCAGGATGGCGACATCCGGCGGGCCCTTCGGCTGCGCTGTCGGTGCCGGCCGGTAGCCTGCACACACGTACGCGGGCAGAGGAGAGGGGGCGGCCGGTGCGGGTACTCGGAGTGGACCCGGGGCTCACGCGGTGCGGCGTGGGCGTCGTGGACGGAGCGCCGGGCCGGGCGCTGCGGATGGTCGCCGTCGGCGTCGTACGCACCTCCTCCGACGCCCCGATGCCCGAGCGGCTGCTGCTCATCGAGCGCGGCATAGAGGAGTGGCTGGAGGTGCAGCAGCCCGAGGCCGTCGCCGTCGAGCGCGTCTTCAGCCAGCACAACGTACGCACCGTCATGGGCACCGCCCAGGCCAGCGCCGTCGCCATCCTCTGTGCCGCCCGCCGCGGCCTGCCCGTCGCGCTGCACACCCCCAGCGAGGTCAAGGCCGCCGTCACCGGCTCGGGCCGCGCCGACAAGGCCCAGGTCGGCGCCATGGTCACCCGGCTGCTGCGGCTCGACGCCCCGCCCAAGCCGGCCGACGCCGCCGACGCACTGGCGCTGGCCATCTGCCATCTGTGGCGCGCCCCCGCCCAGGACCGCCTGCTGCGCGCCCGTGCCGCGGGCGCACCCCCGCGCGCGGCGACGGCCGCCCCGGGCGCGGCCCCCGGCGTGCGGCGCACCGCCCGCCCGGCCGGCCGGGGCGCCCCGCGCGCCGGCCGCGCGGGCCAGGACCGCCCGGAGCCCCGGGACTGCGAGATCCGGAGAGACCCCGCATGATCGCCTTCGTCAGCGGCCCCGTCGCCGCCCTCGCGCCCGACGCCGCGGTCATCGAGGTCGGCGGCATCGGCATGGCCGTCAAGTGCACGCCCGACACCCTGTCCACGCTGCGCGTCGGCACGGACGCCCGGCTGGCCACCTCCCTCGTCGTCCGGGAGGACTCCCTCACCCTCTACGGCTTCGCCGACGACGACGAGCGCCAGGTCTTCGAGCTGCTCCAGACCGCCAGCGGCGTCGGCCCCCGGCTGGCCCAGGCCATGCTCGCCGTGCACCGCCCGGACGCACTGCGCCTCGCCGTCTCCACCGGCGACGAGAAGGCGCTCACCGCCGTCCCCGGCATCGGCAGGAAGGGCGCGCAGAAGCTGCTGCTGGAGCTGAAGGACCGGCTCGGCGAGCCGCTGGGCAGCAGCGGCCTCGTCGGCAGGCAGGCCGGCGCCGCCCCGGCCGCCGGCTGGCGCGAGCAGTTGCACGCCGCCCTCACCGGCCTCGGGTACGCGCCGCGCGAGGCCGACGAGGCCGTCACCGCCGTCGCCCCGCAGGCGGAGGAGAACGGCGCCGCGCCCCCGCCGCTGCCGCAGTTGCTGCGCGCCGCCCTGCAGACCCTGAACCGGGCCCGATGACGGCGCCGCCCGGCCCCCGGCGCGTACGACGCACCGCGACAGCACCCGAACCACGACGGACGGATCCACGATGACCTGGGAGGACGCCGACCCGCGGCTGGTGGACTCGGCCGCCGACGCCGACGACCGGGCGGTGGAGACCGCGCTGCGCCCCAAGGACCTGGCCGAGTTCGTCGGCCAGGAGCGTGTGCGCGAACAGCTCGACCTGGTGCTGCGCGCCGCCCGCCAGCGCGGCGGCGCCGCCGACCACGTGCTCCTCTCCGGCGCCCCCGGCCTCGGCAAGACCACCCTCGCGATGATCGTCGCCGCCGAGATGGCCGCCCCGATCCGCATCACCTCGGGCCCCGCCATCCAGCACGCCGGCGACCTCGCCGCGATCCTCTCCTCCCTCCAGGAGGGCGAGGTGCTCTTCCTCGACGAGCTCCACCGCATGTCCCGCCCCGCCGAGGAGATGCTCTACATGGCGATGGAGGACCTGCGGGTCGACGTCATCGTCGGCAAGGGCCCCGGAGCCACCGCCATCCCGCTGGAGCTGCCCCCCTTCACCCTGGTCGGCGCCACCACGCGGGCCGGGCTCCTGCCCCCGCCGCTGCGCGACCGCTTCGGCTTCACCGGGCACATGGAGTTCTACTCGCCGGCCGAGCTGGAGCGCGTCCTGCACCGCTCCGCCCACCTCCTCGACGTCTCCGTGGACGCCGCCGGCGCCGCCGAGATCGCCGGCCGCTCCCGCGGCACCCCCCGCATCGCGAACCGCCTGCTGCGCCGGGTGCGGGACTACGCCCAGGTCAAGGCCGACGGCGTGATCACGCGCGAGATCGCCGCCCGCGGCCTGGAGGTCTACGAGGTCGACGACCGCGGCCTCGACCGCCTCGACCGCGCCGTGCTGGGCGCCCTGCTCAAGCTCTTCTCCGGCGGCCCCGTCGGGCTGTCCACGCTGGCCGTGGCGGTGGGGGAGGAGCGGGAGACCGTCGAGGAGGTCGCCGAGCCCTTCCTCGTACGCGAAGGGCTGCTGGCCCGTACCCCCCGCGGCCGCGTCGCCACCCCGGCGGCCTGGGCCCACCTGGGCCTCACGCCCCCGCAGCCCGGCGGCGGCATGCAGCAGACCGCGTTCTGAGCGCCCAGCCGCGCCCGCCGTGCGGCGGCCGGGGCCCGGCCGCCGCGGGTGCCCCGGCCGAAACCGCGGCGGCGCGGAGACTCGCCGGTTACGGAACGCGGGTGACATGCTGGGCGTTGTTCACACGGCGGAACTCGCTTAGACTCCGCCGACGCCTTCCGGAACCGGAGGGTACCCCCGCCCCCCAGAACGAGGCCGTGGCGAACGCGGTCCTACGAAGGAAACCCGGACACCGTGGATATCACGATTCTCTTGCCGTTCATCGTGCTCATCGGGGCGATGTTCCTGATGACCCGCTCGGCAAAGAACAAGCAGCGCCAGATGACGAACATGCGGGACCAATTGCAGCCGGGCAGCGGCGTGCGGACCATCGGCGGCATGTACGCCACGGTCAAGGAGGTCCACGAGGACACCCTCCTTCTGGAGGTGGCCCCCGGAGTACACGCGATCTACGCGAAGAACTCCATCGGCGCCGTCCTGGACGACGCCGAATACAACCGCATCGTGCACGGCGCTCCGGAGTTCGACGACGAGGAGATCACGGCGCCCGACGACGCCTCCTCGCTGACCGAGTCCGCCGAAGGCGAGACCGGTGACGAGGATTCCGAGGACCGCAAGGAGACCTCGGACCGCATCGACCTCGACAAGAAGGACGCGGCCGGCGACGCCGAAGGCGACGCGGAGGCAGCGGACGCCACCGACGAGGACGAGAAGAAGAACGGCGGCTCCGCCGCGAAGTGACCGCGGCCTTTCGGCGGCGGCCCCGCACCCCGTGCGGAGGCGCCGCCGGCCGCGGTGAACGGGGGACCGGTCACTTTTCGCCTCGCGGCACCGCGGGGCTACACTTCGTGACCGCGCGACGAGCCCCGCCGCGCGGTGTCTGGACAGGAGAATCGAGAAGGTGGCAGCACCCAAAACGGGCCGCAGGTCCCAGGGATCTCACGGCAGGCCCTGGCGCCCCCTGCTGCTGATCCTGACCGCGATCGCCGCGCTCACCGGTGGGATGTTCCTTTCCGGACACACCACCCCGCGCCTCGGCATCGACCTGGCCGGCGGCACCAGCATCACGCTGGAGGCCAAGAACCAGCCGGGCAGTGAGAACGCGATCAACTCCACCAATATGGATACCGCCGTCAACATCATCGAGCGCCGTGTCAACGGCCTCGGTGTGCAGGAGGCGGAAGTCCAGACGCAGGGCGACCGGCACATCATCGTCAACATCCCCAAGGGGACCGACCAGAAGACGGCGCGCGAGCAGGTGGGCACCACCGCGCGGCTCTTCTTCCGCCCCGTGCTCTCCTACGTGGCGAACGAGGCCCCCGCACCGGAGCCCAGCGCCTCGGAGTCCGGGGACACGGAGAAGGACAAGGACGCCTCCTCCTCCCCGTCCCCGTCCGAGACCGCCTCCGACGAGGCGAGCGACGGCGCGAGCCCGAGCGACGACGCCACCGAGCAGGGACGCGCCCTGTCCGAGGGCCTCGCCCAGGCCGACGACTCGCCCAGCCCGACCGAGTCGCAGGCGCCGCCCGCCGAGACGCCCCCGGCCGAGCAGGCGCCCACGGGCCAGGTCCCCGCCGACGTGCAGAAGAAGCTGGACGCGCTGGACTGCTCCGACGCCGAGGAGCGCACCAAGACCGGCGAGAACGCCAAGCCGACCGACACCGTCGTCGCGTGCGACAGCGACGGCGCGTACAAGTACGCGCTCGGCCCGGCCGAGGTCGAGGGCACGGACGTCGACGACGCCTCCGCCACGTACGACGCCCAGCAGGGCTCCGGCTGGATCGTGCAGCTTGAGTTCAACGACAAGGGCTCCGACAAGTTCGCCGACGTCACCGGCACGCTCGCCGGCCAGGCCCCGCCGAACAACCAGTTCGCCATCGAGCTCGACGGCGAGGTCGTCTCCGCGCCCTCCGTCGACGAGTCGATCACCGGCGGCCGGGCGCAGATCTCCGGCAGCTTCAACCAGGAGTCGGCCGAGGAGCTGGCCAACGTCCTGTCGTACGGTGCCCTGCCGCTGTCCTTCCAGGAGTCCGAGGTCACCACCGTCTCGCCGGCCCTCGGCAACGAGCAGTTGGAGGCGGGCCTCATCGCCGGCGCCGTCGGGCTGGCGCTGGTGATCATCTACCTCGTCGCGTACTACCGCGGGCTGGCCCTGGTGGCCGTCGTCAGCCTCCTGGTCTCCGCCGCCCTCACGTACACGATCATGGCGCTGCTCGGCCCCGGCATCGGCTTCGCGCTGAACCTTCCGGCGGTCTGCGGCGCGATCGTGGCCATCGGTATCACCGCGGACTCGTTCATCGTCTACTTCGAGCGCATCCGCGACGAGATCCGCGAGGGCCGCACGCTGCGCCCGGCGGTGGAGCGCGGCTGGCCGCGGGCCCGGCGCACCATCCTGGTGTCCGACTTCGTGTCCTTCCTCGCCGCGGCCGTGCTCTTCACGGTCACCGTCGGCAAGGTGCAGGGCTTCGCCTTCACGCTGGGCCTGACCACGCTCCTCGACGTCGTCGTGGTCTTCCTCTTCACCAAGCCGGTCATGACCATCCTGGCCCGCAAGCGGTTCTTCGCCAGCGGCCATCCCTGGTCCGGGCTCGATCCCAAACGGCTGGGAGCCAGGCCACCGCTGCGCGGCCGCCCGCGCGTCGCCGGTCCCGTCAACCCGAAGGAGGTCTGAGATGTCGCGCCTCGGCACCCTCGGCGCCCGCCTCTACCGCGGTGAGGCCGGCTACGACTTCGTCGCCAAGCGGTTCCTCTGGTACGGCGTCTCCGTCCTCATCACGATCATCGCGATCGCCGGCTTCTTCATCCGCGGCCTGAACATGGGCATCGAGTTCGAGGGCGGTGCGGTCTTCACCACTCCGAAGACCGAGACCTCGGTCTCGCAGGCCCAGGAGGTCGCCGAGGACGCCTCGGGACACCAGGCGATCGTCCAGGAGCTGGGCAGCGGGAAGCTCCGCATCCAGGTCAGCAGCATCGAGACACAGCAGTCCGACAAGGTCAAGACCGCGCTCGCCGAAGAGCTGAACGTCGACGCGCAGGACATCAACGACCAGCTCGTCGGACCCAGTTGGGGCGAGCAGATCGCGAACAAGGCGTGGCAGGGCCTGGCGATCTTCATGGTCCTCGTGGTGATCTATCTCGCCATCGCCTTCGAGTGGCGCATGGCGCTCTCGGCGCTCGTCGCGCTGATCCACGACCTGACGATCACGGTCGGCGTCTACACGATCGTCGGCTTCGAAGTCACGCCGGGCACGGTCATCGGTCTGCTGACCATCCTCGGTTACTCGCTGTACGACACGGTGGTGGTCTTCGACGGGCTCAAGGAGAGCACGAAGGACATCACCAAACAGACGGGCTTCACCTACCGCGAGGCGGCCAACCGCAGCCTCAACGGCACGCTCGTCCGCTCCATCAACACCTCCGTCGTGGCCCTGCTGCCGGTCGCCGGCCTGCTGTTCATCGGCGGCGGCGTCCTCGGCGGCGGCATGCTCAACGACATCGCGCTGTCGCTGTTCGTCGGCCTCGCGGCCGGCGCGTACTCCTCGATCTTCATCGCCACCCCGCTGGTGGTCGACTTCAAGGAGCGCGACCCCGCCATACAGGCCCACAACAAGCGCGTGGCCGCCCGGCGGGCCTCCGACGCCCGTGCCGCCGCCCGCGGCGACAAGGGGCCGGCCGGGCGCGAGGACGGCCCCGGCGCGGCGGACGCCGCGGACGGCGAGCCCGAGGACGACCCCCGCGCCCCCGAGCCCGCGGGTCAAGGAGTCGTCGGATCCCCGAGCGGAGAGGGCCGCCGGCAGCAGCCGGTGTCCCGGCAGCGCGGCCGTGGCCGCCCCTCCGGCAGCCGCGGCGGCCGGTCGGGAGGCAAGCGCAGGTGAGTGTGCCGGAGGGGACCAGGGAGCTGCTGCTCAGCCGGATCCAGGACGTGCCGGACTACCCGCAGCCGGGCGTGATGTTCAAGGACATCACGCCGCTGCTGGCCGACCCGAAGGCGTTCGCCGTGCTCACCGACGCGCTCACGGAGGTCTGCCGGGAGCAGGGTGCGCAGAAGGTCGTCGGCCTGGAGGCGCGTGGCTTCATCCTGGCCGCGCCGGTCGCGGTGCGGGCCGGGATCGGCTTCGTGCCCGTACGCAAGGCGGGCAAGCTCCCGGGCCCCACCCTCGGGCAGGCGTACGACCTGGAGTACGGCACGGCGGAGATCGAGATACACGCCGACGCCCTGCAGCCCGGCGACCGCGTGCTCGTCATCGACGACGTGCTGGCCACCGGCGGTACCGCGGAGGCGTCGGTGGAGCTCATCCGCCGGGCCGGCGGCTCCGTCACCGGTCTGGCCGTACTGCTGGAGCTGGGATTCCTGGAGGGCCGGGCGCGGGTCGAGCAGGTGCTCGCCGGCGCTCCGCTGGACGCGCTCCTCACCGTCTGAAACCGTCCCGGGCCCGCCGGAGGGTCCGGGACGCCGGCCCGGCCGGGGTTCTGCCCGGTCGGGGCCTGGTCAGGCGGTTGCCGGGTGGTGCGGGCGCGACGGCAGATACCATGGCAGTTCCGGGGATCTCCCCGTGGGCCGTCCACCGTCAAGGAGTGCTCTTGCCAGACGAGGCTCATCGGTCCACCGCCGCGCCGCCCGAGAAGCAGCGCCAGCCCGGCGCGGCTGACTCTCCGCTGCCCGCGCGGGCAGCGGAGAACGGCTCAGGACGCCGGACGGCGCCGCCCGAGGGGCGCGCGCAGCCGGCCGCTCCCGCGCGCGTCGAGCCCGCCTCGGGCCACGGCGGCGGGCAGGCGGGCCGCGGTGGCTCTCCGAGTCGCGTACGGGCCCGGCTGGCGCGCCTCGGGGTGCAGCGGCAGAGCCCGTACAACCCGGTGCTGGAGCCGCTGCTGCGGATAGTGCGGGGGAACGACCCGAAGGCCGACACCTCGACGCTGCGCCAGATAGAGCGCGCGTACCAGGTCGCGGAGCGCTGGCACCGCGGCCAGAAGCGCAAGAGCGGTGACCCGTACATCACCCACCCCCTCGCCGTCACCACGATCCTGGCCGAGCTGGGCATGGACCCGGCCACGCTGATGGCGGGGCTGCTGCACGACACGGTGGAGGACACCGAGTACGGGCTCGAAGACCTGCGCCGCGACTTCGGCGACCAGGTCACGCTGCTGGTGGACGGCGTCACCAAGCTGGACAAGGTCAAGTTCGGCGAGGCCGCGCAGGCGGAGACCGTGCGCAAGATGGTCGTCGCCATGGCCAAGGACCCCCGGGTCCTGGTGATCAAGCTCGCCGACCGGCTGCACAACATGCGCACGATGCGCTACCTGCGCCGGGAGAAGCAGGAGCAGAAGGCGCGCGAGACGCTGGAGATCTACGCGCCGCTGGCCCACCGGCTGGGCATGAACACCATCAAGTGGGAGCTGGAGGACCTCGCCTTCGCGATCCTCTACCCGAAGATGTACGACGAGATCGTCCGCCTGGTCGCCGAGCGCGCCCCGAAGCGGGACGAGTACCTGGCCGTCGTCATCGACGAGGTGCAGCAGGACCTGCGCAGCGCCCGGATCAAGGCGACCGTCACCGGCCGCCCGAAGCACTACTACAGCGTCTACCAGAAGATGATCGTGCGCGGCCGCGACTTCGCCGAGATCTACGACCTGGTGGGCATCCGCGTCCTCGTCGACTCGGTCCGCGACTGCTACGCGGCGCTCGGCACCATCCACGCGCGGTGGAACCCCGTCCCCGGACGGTTCAAGGACTACATCGCGATGCCCAAGTTCAACATGTACCAGTCGCTGCACACGACGGTCATCGGACCCGAGGGCAAGCCGGTCGAGCTGCAGCTCCGCACGTTCGACATGCACCGCCGCGCCGAGTACGGCATCGCCGCCCACTGGAAGTACAAGCAGGAGGCGACCGGCGGCGCCGCCCGCCAGCAGGGCACGGGCACCCGCAGGGGCAGCAAGTCCGAGCAGGTCAACGACATGGCCTGGCTGCGGCAGTTGATCGACTGGCAGAAGGAGACCGAGGACCCCGGCGAGTTCCTGGACGCGCTGCGCTTCGACCTGTCCCGTCACGAGGTCTTCGTCTTCACGCCCAAGGGCGACGTGATCGCCCTGCCCGCGGGCGCGACGCCCGTCGACTTCGCCTACGCGGTGCACACCGAGGTCGGCCACAAGACGATAGGAGCGCGGGTCGGCGGCCGGCTCGTACCGCTGGAGTCCGCGCTCGACAACGGCGACACCGTCGAGGTCTTCACCTCCAAGGCGGCCGGCGCGGGCCCCTCCCGTGACTGGCTGAACTTCGTCAAGTCGCCCCGCGCGCGCAACAAGATCCGCGCCTGGTTCTCCAAGGAGCGCCGGGACGAGGCCATCGAGCAGGGCAAGGACTCCATCGCGCGGGCGATGCGCAAGCAGAACCTGCCGATCCAGCGCATCCTGACCGGCGACTCGCTGGTCACCATTGCGCACGAGATGCGCTACCCCGACATCTCCGCGCTCTACGCGGCGATCGGCGAGGGCCACATCTCCGCGCAGAACGTGGTGCAGAAGCTGGTCCAGGCGCTCGGCGGCGAGGAGGCGGCCACCGAGGACATCGAGGAGACCGCGCCGCCGCTGCACGGCAAGACCCGCAAGCGCCGGGCGGTCAACGACCCCGGCGTGATCGTCAAGGGCGTCGACGACGTCTGGGTCAAGCTCTCCCGCTGCTGTACGCCGGTGCCCGGAGACCCGATCATCGGCTTCGTCACCCGCGGCAAGGGCGTCTCCGTGCACCGTGCCGACTGCGTCAACGTCGAGTCGCTGTCGCAGCAGCCCGAGCGGATCATCGAGGTGGAGTGGGCGCCGACGCAGTCGTCGGTCTTCCTCGTCGCCATCCAGGTGGAGGCGCTGGACCGCTCCCGGCTGCTCTCGGACGTCACCAGGGTGCTCTCCGACCAGCACGTGAACATCCTGTCCGCCGCCGTGCAGACCTCCCGCGACCGGGTGGCCACCTCGCGCTTCACGTTCGAGATGGGCGACCCGAAGCACCTCGGGCACGTACTGAAGGCGGTACGGAAGGTGGAGGGCGTCTACGACGTGTACCGCGTCACCTCCGCCCGGAACAACTGAGCGCACCCGCCACCGTCCCGGACACGACGCGGGCCCCGCCGTACGGCGGGGCCCGCGTCACGTGGAGGCTTGCTCAGCCGCCGAACTCCCGCAGGCCCTTGAGCGCCTGGTCGAGCAGCGCCTGCCGGCCCTCCAGCTCACGGGCGAGCTTGTCGGCCTTGGCCGCGTTGCCCTGCGCCCGCGCCTGGTCGATCTGCCGGTGCAGCTTGTCCACGGCGTCCTGCAACTGCCCCGTGAGCCCCTCGGCGCGCGCCCGCGCCTCCGGGTTCGTACGGCGCCACTCGGCCTCCTCCGCCTCGCCGATGGACCGCTCCACGGCGTGCATCCGGGCCTCGATCTTCGTCCGGGCGTCCCGCGGTACGTGCCCGATGGCCTCCCACCGCTCGTTGATCGAGCGGAAGGCTCCCCTGGCGGTCTTGAGGTCGGTGACGGGCAGCAGCTTCTCCGCCTCCGCGACCAGCTCCTCCTTGCGCGTCAGGTTCTCGCGCTGCTCGCTGTCGCGCTCGGCGAAGACCTCGCCGCGGGCCTGGAAGAAGACGTCCTGCGCCCCGCGGAAGCGGGCCCACAGGTCCTCCTCCTGGTCGCGCTGCGCGCGGCCCGCGGCCTTCCAGTCCGCCATCAGCTCGCGGTAGCGGGCGGCCGTCGGCCCCCACTCGCGGGAGCCGGAGAGCGCCTCCGCCTCCTCCACCAGCTTCTCCTTGCGCCGCCTGGCCTCCTCGCGCTGGGCGTCGAGGGACGCGAAGTGGGCCTTGCGGCGCTTGGAGAACGCCGAGCGCGCATGGCTGAAGCGGTGCCACAGCTCGTCGTCGCTCCTGCGGTCCAGCCGCGGCAGACCCTTCCAGGTCTCCACCAGCTCCCGCAGCCGCTCGCCCGCCGCGCGCCACTGCTCGCTCTGCGCCAGCTCCTCCGCCTCGGCGACCACCGCCTCCTTGGACTCGCGCACCTCCTGCTGATGCTTGACCTTGGCCGCCTTGCGCTCCTCCTGACGGGCGCCCACGGCCTCCACCAGCCGGTCGAGCCGCGCCGTCAGCGCGTCCAGGTCACCGACGGCGTGCGCCTCCGAGACCTGCGCGCGCAGGTGCTCGATGGCGGTGGTGGCGTCCTTCGTGGACAGGTCGGTGGTCCGCACCCGGCGCTCGAGGAGGCCGATCTCCACGACCAGGCCCTCGTACTTGCGCTTGAAGTAAGCGAGCGCCTCCTCGGCCGAGCCCGCCTGCCAGGAGCCGACGACTCGCTCGCCGTCGGCGGTACGCACGTACACGGTGCCCGTCTCGTCGACCCGGCCCCATGGGTCGCTGCTCACAGCGCCTCCTCACATGACGCCCCGCGGGCCCGGCAGCCCGGCGGCGTCTTCCACAGTTGTCTGCGGCCGGAAAGGGGATGGGGTACCGGATCCGGCCGATCCGGCGGCGGGCGAAAGCGACTGCCGCCGGCACCCCCGCACCTGCACAACGCCAACATAGGCGAACGGCGGGCCGGCTGTCCGCATCCCGCGCGAGACCAATCCCGTAACGACGCGGCCCCGGCGGTGGCTCAGTGGTCGGTCTCCTGCTCCTTGGTGCCCTCGGTGACGGTCGCCTTGTTGATGACCACCGTCGCGTTCGGGGCGGTGTTGCCGGTCTGCGGGTCCTGCGGCTGCGCCCCGGCCTCGGCGATGGTCTTGACCGTGGCCGTGCCCTCGTCGGTGAGCTGACCGAACGGCGTGTAGTTCGGGGGCAGCGGGCTGTCCTGGTAGACCAGGAAGAACTGGCTGCCGCCGGAGTCCTTCTGGCCGGTGTTGGCCATCGCCACGGTGCCCGCCGGGTACGTCCCGCCCTTGACCGCTTTGTCCTTCAGGTTCTCGTCCGGGATCGTGTAGCCGGGGCCGCCCTGGCCGGTGCCGGCCGGGTCGCCGCACTGCAGCACGAAGATGCCGGACTCCTGGCCGGTCAGCCGGTGGCACGGGCTGTGGTCGAAGTAGCCCTCGCCGGCGAGGAAGCGCATGTTGTTCACCGTGTGCGGCGCCTTGCCCGCGTCCATCTCGATGCCTATGTCGCCACAGGTGGTCGACAGGGTCATCGTGTACGTCGCCGAGTCGTCGATGTCGAGCTTCGGCTCCTTCTTCCACGTCTTGTCCGACGGCTTGCCGTCCTCCGGCTTGCCGCAGGGGTCGTGCGCCTTCTCCGGGCTCGCGCTGGGCGCCGCGGCGTCGTCCTTCTTCTTGTCGTCGTCGCCGGAACCGAAGCCGGTGAAGGCCGCGACCGCGACCACGGTGATCACCACCACCAGCGGGGCCGTGATCACCGCCGCGAGCTTCCGGTTGTGCTTTCTGCGGTCGGCGCGCCTGCGCTGCTGCCGCTCGTACTTGTCCCGGGCGAGCTGCCGCCTCCGCTGGTCCCTGCTGACCACCGCGTCTTCTCCCTCGAGTCGCTGCCACACGCGTTCGTGGACCGGAATTCCGTGTGCCGTACCGTATATCGATTCGCTGCCGGATGAGGAGCGCCGGTAGTCTCGGAACGGCCGCAATTCCGGGGCTGCCGCGGGCGCGCGGCTCCCGGCGGCGGCACACATCCGACGACATCCGACAGGTGAAGGACGATCGTGCTCATTGCCGGGTTCCCCGCGGGCGCATGGGGCACCAACTGTTACCTCCTCGCCCCGGCCGCGGGGGAGGAGTGCGTGATCGTCGATCCCGGGCACCGGGCGGCGGACGGCGTCGCGGAGGCGGTCGCCAAGCACCGGCTCAAGCCGGTCGCGGTCGTGCTCACCCACGGGCACCTCGACCACGTCGCCTCGGTGATCCCCGTCTGCGGCGCCCACGACGTGCCCGCCTGGATCCACCCCGCCGACCGGTACATGCTCGCCGACCCCGAGAAGGCGCTCGGCATGGCCATCGGGGCGCCGCTCCTCGGCGACCTGACCGTGGGCGAGCCGGACGACGTGGTCGAGCTCGCCGACGGCGCCGAGCTGGCGCTGGCCGGGCTGAGCCTCACGGTCGCGCACGCGCCCGGCCATACCAAGGGGTCGGTGACCTTCCGGCTGCCCGGGCAGCAGGATGTGCCGCAGGTCCTCTTCTCGGGGGACCTGCTCTTCGCCGGCTCCATCGGACGCACCGACCTGCCCGGCGGCGACAGCGCCGAGATCCTTCAGTCGCTGGCCCGCGTGTGCCTGCCGCTCGACGACTCGACCGTGGTGCTCCCCGGGCACGGCCCTCAGACGACCATCGGCCGCGAGCGCGCCGGCAACCCCTTCCTGCAGGAGCTGGCCGCCGGCCGGGCGGGCGGCCAGCCCGCCCCGCTCCGCCATCGACGACGAATGTGACGACACTCTCCGTGAGCACTTCACCGGCCTTCAAGGCCCCCAAGGGCACCTACGACCTGATCCCGCCGCGCTCCGCGGCCTACCTCGCCGTCCGCGAGGCGTTCGCCGCGCCCGTACGCCGCGCCGGCTACGGCTACGTCGAGACCCCCGGCTTCGAGGACGTACGGCTCTTCGCCCGCGGCGTCGGCGAGTCCACCGACATCGTGACCAAGGAGATGTACACCCTCACCACCAAGGGCGGCGACGAGCTGGCGCTGCGCCCCGAGGGCACCGCCTCCGTGCTGCGCGCGGCGCTGGAGAGCAACCTGCACAAGCAGGGCAACCTGCCGGTCAAGCTCTGGTACTCCGGTTCGTACTACCGCTACGAGCGCCCGCAGAAGGGCCGCTACCGGCACTTCTCCCAGGTCGGCGCCGAGGCCATCGGCGCCGAGGACCCGGCGCTCGACGCCGAGTTGATCGTCCTGGCCGTCGACGGCTACCGCGCGCTGGGCCTGACGGGCTTCCGGCTGCTGCTCAACTCCCTCGGCGACCAGGAGTGCCGGCCCGCGTACCGCACCGCGCTGCAGGACTTCCTGCGCGGCCTCGACCTCGACGGGCCCACCCGCGAGCGGATCGAGATCAATCCGCTGCGGGTGCTCGACGACAAGCGCCCGGAGGTCCGGGCCCAGCTCGACGCCGCGCCGCTGATGCGCGACCACCTGTGCGAGGCGTGCAAGGCGTACCACGAGCAGGTCCGCGAGCTGCTGACCGCGGCCGGCGTCGCGTACGAGGACGACCCCCGGCTGGTCCGCGGCCTCGACTACTACACGCGCACCACCTTCGAGTTCGTCCACGACGGCCTCGGCGCGCAGTCCGCCATCGGCGGCGGCGGCCGCTACGACGGGCTGTCGGAGATGATCGGCGGTCCCGCACTGCCGTCGGTGGGCTGGGCGCTGGGCGTGGACCGTACGGTGCTGGCGCTGGAGGCCGAGGGCGTCGTGCTGGACCTGCCCGCGACCACCGACGTGTACGCGGCGGCGCTCGGCGAGCAGGCCCGCAGGACGCTCTTCGGCGTGGTCACCGAGCTGCGCCGGGCCGGGGTCGCGGCGGACTTCGCGTTCGGCGGAAAGGGCCTGAAGAACGCGATGAAGTCCGCCGACCGCTCCGGCGCGCGCTACGCGCTGGTGGCGGGGGAGCGGGACCTCGACGAGGGCGTGGTCCAGCTCAAGGACCTCGGCAGCGGCGAGCAGCGGGCGGTCGGGCTGGCCGAGGTCGTCGGCGAGCTGCGCAAGCTGCTGGCCTGACCCCTGCGGGTGGCGCGCTGACGGGCGGATTTACGCCGGTCGAATGCGCGGTCGGGCATCGTTGACCCTGCCGGTGGACGGCCGGCGGGCCACCGGCTGATCACCGGTGCACCGGTGCCCGATCGCCCTGCGTTGCGGCACAATGAGGTGCCGCCACCGATCCGAGCCCACGGAAGCAGCGAGATGACCACGACCGCAACGAGAACGGCCCCGTCAGCGCACGAGGACCCGCCCGATTCCGGACTGATCGGGTCGGGCAAACCGTTCGCCTGGCTGCTGGTGATCGGCGGCGTGCTGGGTCTCGTGGCGTCCGCGGTGATCACGCACGACAAGATGAAGCTGCTGGAGGACCCGAACTACGTCTCGGCCTGCAGCCTGAACCCCGTTCTGTCGTGCAACAACATCATGAAGAGCTGGCAGGCCTCGGTGTTCGGATTCCCGAACCCGTTCGTCGGCTGGATCGCCTTCCCGATGCTCGTCGTGATCGGCGTCGGCCTGCTGGCCGGCGCGGGACACCGCCGCTGGTGGTGGACCGGGCTGTGGGCGGGCTCCCTCTTCGGTGTCGGTTTCGTCACCTTCCTCCAGTACTCGTCGCTGTACAAGATCGGCTCGCTGTGCCTGTGGTGCTCGCTGGTCTGGGCGGTGACGATCCTGATCTTCTGGTACACCACCGTGCACAACGTCAAGACCGGCGTCTTCCCGGTCTCGGCGCGGGTGCGCGAGACCGTGCTGGAGTTCAACTGGGTGGTGCCGGTCCTGTGGTACGGGATCCTGCTCATCCTGATCGGCATCCGCTGGTGGTCGTACTGGAAGACGCTCCTCTGAGCGCTGTCAGTCCCGTGGCATAGGGTCGCAGGCGTGGAGCCCGACCTGTTCACCGCCGCGGCCGAGGAGCGCCAGGAGAAGGATCCCGGCAGCTCCCCGCTGGCCGTCCGGATGCGCCCGCGCAGCCTCGACGAGGTCGTGGGCCAGCAGCACCTGCTCAGGCCCGGCGCACCGCTGCGCCGGCTCGTCGGCGAGGGCGCCGGGGGCCCGGCGGGCCCGGCGTCCGTGCTGCTGTGGGGCCCGCCCGGCACCGGCAAGACGACCCTGGCGTACGTGGTCAGCCAGGCCACCCAGAAGCGCTTCGTGGAGCTCTCCGCGATCACCGCGGGCGTCAAGGAGGTCCGCGCGGTCATCGAGGGCGCCCGCCGCGCCGTCGGGGGGTACGGCAAGGAGACCGTCCTCTTCCTCGACGAGATCCACCGCTTCAGCAAGGCCCAGCAGGACTCGCTGCTGCCCGCGGTGGAGAACCGGTGGGTGACGCTGATCGCGGCCACCACGGAGAATCCGTACTTCTCGGTGATCTCCCCGCTGCTCTCCCGCTCGCTGCTGCTCACCCTGGAGCCGCTCACCGACGACGACGTGCGCGGGCTGCTGCGCCGGGCGGTCGCCGCCGAGCGCGGCCTCGGCGGCGCGGTGACGCTGCCGGAGGAGTCGGAGGAGCATCTGCTGCGCATCGCCGGCGGCGACGCGCGCCGGGCGCTCACGGCGCTGGAGGCGGCCGCCGGGGCGGCGCTGGCGCAGGGCGAGGCGGAGGTGTCGCTGCCGACGCTGGAGGCGGCGGTGGACCGTGCCGCCGTGGCGTACGACCGGGACGGCGACCAGCACTACGACGTGGCCAGCGCCCTGATCAAGTCCGTGCGCGGCTCGGACGTGGACGCGGCACTGCACTATCTGGCGCGCATGATCGAGGCGGGCGAGGACCCGCGTTTCATCGCCCGCCGGCTGATGATCTCCGCCAGCGAGGACATCGGTCTCGCCGACTCCTCGGCGCTGCAGACGGCGGTCGCCGCGGCCCAGGCGGTGGCCATGATCGGCTTCCCGGAGGCGGCGCTGACGCTGGCGCACGCCACGGTGGCGCTCGCGCTGGCCCCGAAGTCCAACGCGGTGACGAAGGCCATCGGCGCCGCGATGGACGACGTGAGGGCCGGGAAGGCGGGCCCGGTGCCGGCGCATCTGCGGGACGGGCACTACAAGGGCGCGGAGAAGCTCGGGCACGCGCAGGGGTACGTGTATCCCCACGACGTACCGGGCGCCATCGCCGCCCAGCAGTACGCCCCGGAAGCCCTCGCCGGCCGCCGGTACTACGAGCCGACGCGGTACGGCGCGGAGGCGCGGTACGCCGAGGTGGTCGAGCGGGTGCGCGAGCGGCTGGCGGGCGGGGGCCAGGAGGGTCCCGGCCGGGGCGACGAGCGCGACTGACCGCGGCGCGCGGGCGCCCGGTTGCCTGGTGACGCGGATCACGGCGCCCGGCCGCCGGGAATGCCCGAAATCGCAGGCGCGTTTTCGAAGGTGAGAGCGCGAGAGCGCCGGCATCGCTTAAGGTAAGCCTTGCCTAACTTCCTGAAGGAGGACGGAACCACGTGAACCAGCCGCGCCCCAAGGTCCGCAAGTCGCGGGCCCTCGGCATTCCTCTCACTCCGAAGGCCGCCAAGTACTTCGAGAGCCGCCCGTACCCGCCCGGCATGCACGGCCGCGGCCGCAAGCAGACGAGCGACTACAAGGTACGGCTGCTCGAGAAGCAGCGCCTGCGCGCGCAGTACGACATCAGCGAGCGCCAGCTCGTCCGGGCGTACGAGCGCGCCAGCAAGGTGCAGGCCAAGACCGGTGAGGCGCTGATCGTCGAGCTGGAGCGCCGCCTGGACGCGCTGGTCCTCCGCGCGGGCCTGGCCCGGACCGTGTACCAGTCCCGGCAGATGGTCGTCCACGGCCACATCGAGGTCAACGGCCGCAAAGTCGACAAGCCGTCCTTCCGGGTCCGCCCCGACGACGTGGTGACGGTCCGCGAGCGCAGCCGCGAGAAGTACCCGTTCCAGGTCGCGCGCGAGGGCGGCTACGCGACGGACGGCGAGACCCCCCGCTACCTGGAGGTCAACCTGCCGGCGCTCGCCTTCCGGCTCGACCGGGAGCCCAACCGCCGCGAGATCCCCGTCATCTGCGACGAGCAACTCGTCGTGGAGTACTACGCGCGCTGACGGACCCGCCCGCCGCGGGCACACGGAACGTACGCGCCAGTATGCGCAACGTACAATCCGCTCGCGCAACTCCCCAGTGCACGGGGGTTAATCCGGTACGGCGCTGTCGGTCCGGCGCGATAGGGTCGGAGCCTGCCCTGGCAGCGCAACACCCCGTCGACTCGCCCGGCGAGCAGCCCTGAAGGAGCGGTGCATCGTGTCCGGTGGAGAGGTGGCCGGCATCCTCGTGGCCGTCTTCTGGGCCATCCTGGTCTCGTTCCTGGCCGTGGCCCTCTTCCGGCTCGCCCAGACGCTCCGCGCGGCAAGCGAGTTGGTCACGCGCGTGACCGAGGAGGCCGTCCCGCTCCTCTCGGAGGCCGGCGCCACGGTCCGCTCGGCGAACACGCAGCTCGCCCGGGTCGACGCCATCGCCTCCGACGTGCAGGAGGTCACGGCCAACGCCTCGGCCCTCTCCTCCACCGTCTCCACCGCCTTCGGCGGACCCCTGGTGAAGGTGGCCGCGTTCGGATACGGGGTACGGCGCGCGCTCGGCCGGAACCGCGGCCCGGCCGGGGACGACGGCGACGTCGTCGTCGGCGGGCCCGTCGCGGGCGCGGCGCGGGCCGTACGGGCCGCGAGCGCCCGGGTGCCCGCCGCCCGCCGGGGCTTTTCCGCCAGGCGCAGAAAGGGCTGAGCAGCATGTTCCGTCGGACCTTCTGGTTCACGACCGGTGCGGCCACCGGCGTCTGGGCCACCCTCAGGGCACAGCGCGCGTTGCGCCGCGTCTCCCCGGAGAGCATCGCCGCCACGGCGGCCAACCGCGCCGTCGACACCGGCCGCCGCGCCCTGCTCTTCGCCCAGGACGTGCGCGCCGCGATGGCCGAGCGCGAGGACCAGCTCAACGACGCCCTCGGACTCAGCCCCCGCAGCCGCCCCGCCGAACTGCCGGGCCGGCGCGCCAAGGCGCAGCTCGAACGGAAGGCCGCCCGGCGCCGGCCCGACGACCGCAGCCCGTACCACCGCAATCGCAATCTGAAAGAGGACCACTGATGGAGTCGGCCGAAATCCGCCGCCGCTGGCTGCGCTTCTTCGAAGAGCGTGGGCACACCGTCGTGCCGTCGGCGTCGCTGATCGCCGACGACCCCACGCTGCTCCTCATCAACGCGGGCATGGTCCCCTTCAAGCCCTACTTCCTCGGCGAGGCCACCCCGCCGTACAAGCGCGCCACCAGCGTGCAGAAGTGCATCCGCACGCCGGACATCGACGAGGTCGGCAAGACCACCCGGCACGGCACGTTCTTCCAGATGTGCGGCAACTTCTCCTTCGGCGACTACTTCAAGGAGGGCGCCGCCACCCTCGCCTGGGAGCTGCTCACCAGCTCGCAGGACGCGGGAGGTTACGGCCTGGACCCCGAGCGCCTGTGGATCACGGTCTACGAGGACGACGACGAGGCCGAGCGCATCTGGCGCGACGTCGTCGGCGTGCCCCCGGAGCGCATCCAGCGCCTGGGCAAGGAGGAGAACTACTGGGACATGGGCGTGCCCGGTCCCTGCGGCCCCTGCTCCGAGGTCAACTACGACCGCGGCCCCGAGTTCGGCGAGGCGGGCGGCCCCGCCGTCAACGACGAGCGCTACGTGGAGATCTGGAACCTGGTCTTCATGCAGTACGTGCGCGGTCCCGGCACGGGCAAGGACTATCCGATCCTCGGCGACCTGCCCCAGCAGAACATCGACACCGGCCTCGGCCTCGAACGCCTGGCGATGATCCTGCAGGGCGTGCACAACATGTACGAGATCGACACCTCGCGCGCCGTCATCGACAAGGCCGAGGAGCTGACCGGCGTGCGCTACGGCGCCGCCGGCCACTCGGACGTCTCGCTGCGCGTCGTCTCCGACCACATGCGCGCCTCCGTCATGCTCATCGGCGACGGCGTCACCCCCGGCAACGAGGGCCGCGGCTACGTGCTGCGCCGCATCATGCGCCGCGCCGTGCGCAACATGAAGCTCCTGGGCGCCGACCGCCCCGTCGTCGGCGAGCTGGTCGACGTCGTCATCGCCACCATGGGCGAGCAGTACCCGGAGCTGGTCGCCGACCGCAAGCGCATCGAGTCCGTGGCGCTCGCCGAGGAGGCCCGCTTCCTCAAGACCCTCAAGGCCGGCACCAATGTGCTGGACACCGCCGTCACCGAGGCCAAGTCCGCCGGCTCCGGCGTGCTCCCCGGCGACAAGGCGTTCCTGCTCCACGACACCTGGGGCTTCCCCATCGACCTCACGCTGGAGATGGCCGGCGAGCAGGGCCTGACGGTCGACGAGGACGGCTTCCGCCGGCTGATGAAGGAACAGCGGGACCGGGCCAAGGCCGACGCCGCCGCCAAGAAGACCGGCCACGCCGACCTGTCCGCGTACCGCGAGGTCGCCGACTCCGCCGGCGCCACCGAGTTCACCGGCTACTCGCACACCGAGGCCGAGTCCACCGTCGTCGGCCTGCTGGTCGCCGGCGTGGCCTCGCCCGCCGCCACCGAGGGCGACGAGGTCGAGGTCATCCTCGACCGCACCCCCTTCTACGCGGAGGGCGGCGGCCAGCTCGCCGACACCGGCCGGATCCGGCTCGGCTCCGGCGCCGTGGTCGAGGTGCGCGACGTCCAGCAGCCCGTGCCCGGCGTCAGCGTGCACAAGGGCGTCGTCCAGGTCGGCGAGGTCACCGTCGGCGAGCCCGCGCAGGCCGCCATCGACGTGAGCCGCCGCCGCGCCATCGCCCGCGCCCACAGCGCCACCCACCTCACCCACCAGGCGCTGCGCGACGCCCTCGGCCCGACCGCCGCCCAGGCCGGCTCGGAGAACGCCCCCGGCCGCTTCCGCTTCGACTTCGGCGCGCCCGCCGCCGTGCCGGGCGGTGTCCTCGGCGACGTCGAGCAGAAGATCAACGAGGTGCTCGCCCGCGAACTCGACGTGCACGCCGAGGTCATGTCGATGCAGGACGCCAAGAAGCAGGGCGCGCTGGCCGAGTTCGGCGAGAAGTACGGCGACCGGGTGCGCGTCGTCACCATCGGCGACTTCTCCAAGGAGCTGTGCGGCGGCACGCACGTGCACAACACCGCCCAGCTCGGCCTGGTCAAGCTGCTCGGCGAGTCCTCCATCGGCGCCGGCGTGCGCCGGGTGGAGGCCCTGGTCGGCGTGGACGCGTACAACTTCCTGGCCCGTGAGCACACCGTGGTCCACCAGCTCACCGAGCTGCTGAAGGGCCGCCCGGAGGAGCTGCCCGAGCGGATCTCCGGGATGCTGGCCCGGCTGAAGGACGCGGAGAAGGAGATCGAGAAGTTCCGCGCCGAGAAGGTGCTGCAGGCCGCCGCCGGCCTCGCGGAGGGCGCCAGGGACGTCGGCGGCGTCGCGCTCGTCGCCGCCCGGGTGCCGGACGGCACCGCCGCCGAGGACCTGCGCAAGCTCGTCCTGGACGTACGGGGCCGGATCCCCGGCGACCGGCCGGCCGTCGTGGCGCTCTTCTCCGTCGCGGCTGGTCGTCCCCTCACCGTGATCGCCACCAACGAGGCCGCCCGTGAGCGCGGTCTGAAGGCCGGCGACCTGGTGCGTACGGCGGCCAAGACGCTCGGCGGCGGCGGCGGTGGCAAGCCCGACATCGCCCAGGGCGGCGGGCAGGACCCGCAGGCCGTCGGCGAGGCCGTGGCCGCGGTGGAGCGGGGCGTCGCGGAGGCCGCCGCCTGATGTACCCACAGCCGCCGGAGGGCCGGATGATCCGCCGCGGGCGCAGGCTCGCGGTGGACGTCGGCGACGTCCGGATCGGGGTCGCGTCCTGCGACCCCGACGGGATCCTGGCCACGCCCGTGGAGACGGTGCCGGGCCGGGATCTGCCGGCGGCGTTCCGCCGGCTGGCCGCGCTCACCGAGGAGTACGAGCCGCTGGAGGTGCTCGTCGGCCTGCCGCGCTCGCTGCACGGTGGCGAGGGCCCGGCTGCCGCCAAGGTCCGCGGCTTCGCGGAGAAGCTGGCGCGCCGCGTCCATCCCGTGCCCGTGCGGCTCGTCGACGAACGCATGTCCACGGTGACGGCCACTCAGAACCTGCGTGCGGCCGGGAAGTCGAGCCGCAAGGGCCGGTCGGTTGTCGACCAGGTGGCGGCCGTCGTCATTCTCCAGAGCGCGCTGGAGGCCGAACGGGCGTCAGGGGCGGCGCCGGGTGAGAGCGTCGAGGCGGCCCTGTGATCGCGATACGGTAACGTTCCGCGCGGACACGGCACCCGTCGTATAAACGCACCGGCGGCCACGCGGCTTAGGGGACTGATGACTGACTACGGCCCAAACCCCGGCTCCCAACCCTGGCAGCCCGACGACAGCCTTTACGGCGGGCAGCAGGACTGGTCGGGCGGGCAGCCCGACGCCGGGCACCACCACTACGGGGGACAGCAGCCGCAGCAGCACTACCCGCACCAGCAGCAGTCCTCCTGGGACTCGGGCCAGCAGCAGCAGTACCCGGGCGGCTGGGACTCCACCGGCGGCGGGATGCCGCTTGCCGACCCCTACGCCGCCCCCGCGCCGCAGCACGACTACTACGGCACGCCGGACGCCTACCCGCCGCCCCACCCGCACCCGCGCCGCCCCCACCCGCAACAGCCGGGTCAGCAGCAGCCGCACCCGCACCAGCAGCCGGGACCGCCGCAGCCCGGGCACCACCAGCCCCCGCCGCACCGGCAGCAGCCTCCGCCGCCTGCCCAGGGCGCCCACGGCAACGGCGGCCGCGAGGACTGGGACCCCGCCTCCCGTCCGCCCGAGCGCGACGACCACCCCTTCTTCGACGGCGGCGGCGGCGACGACGACTACGACGACTCCCCCCGCGAGGGCCGCGGCGGAGGCCGGAACGCCGGCCGCGGTACGGGCCGCGACCGCCGCGGTGCCAAGCGCCGCAACGGCTGCGCCTGCTTCGTCATCGCCCTCGTGCTGGCCGCGGGCCTCGGCGGCCTCGGCTACCTCGGCTACAACTTCTGGAACGACCGCTTCGGCGCCGCGCCCGACTACTCGGGTGAGGGCGAGGGCACCGTGACCGTGGAGATCCCCGAGGGCGCGAGCATCACGCAGATGGGGAACATCCTCAAGGACAAGGGCGTGGTCAAGAGCGTCCAGGCGTTCGTCGACGCCGCCGGTGACGAGATGCTCCACCCCGGCTCGTACACGCTGCACAAGGGCATGTCCGGCGAGGCCGCGGTCAAGATGATGCTGAGTCCGGAGGCCGCCAACCAGCTCGTCATCCCCGAGGGCCGGCGTGCCACCGCCGTCTACGCGATGATCGACGAGCACCTCGGGCTCAAGGAGGACACCACCGCCAAGATCGCCGAGAAGGGCGACCTCGGCCTGCCCGACTGGGCGGAGGGCAACCCCGAGGGCTTCCTGTGGCCGTCGAGTTACTCCGCCGCCGAGGGCACCGACCCCAAGAAGCTGCTGCGCGAGATGGTCAAGCGGGCCAACGGCAAGTACACCGAGCTGGGCCTGGAGGACAAGGCGGCGAAGGTGGGGCAGACCCCGTACGAGATCGTCACCATCGCCAGTCTCATCGAGGCGGAGGGGCAGTCGAAGGAGGAGTTCGGCAAGGTCTCGCGGGTCATCTACAACCGCCTGAAGCCGGACAACACCGCCACCAACGGCATGCTGCAGTTCGACTCCACCATCAACTACGCCAAGGGCGAGTCGAACCTCGACATCTCCAACCAGGACACGCAGTTCGACTCCCCGTACAACACCTACCTGCACGCCGGCCTGCCGCCGGGGCCCATCGACAACCCCAGCGAGCGCGCCATCGAGGCGGCCCTCGACCCGACCGCCGGTGACTGGCTGTACTTCGTCACCGTCAAGCCGGGCGACACGCGCTTCACCGCCAGCAAGGAGGAGCACGACCGCAACGTCGAGGAGTTCAACGAGAACCAGCGCAAGAAGGAGGACGAGTGAGGGCCCAGCCCCGGCGCGCGGCCGTCCTCGGCTCGCCCATCACCCACTCCCTGTCGCCGGTGCTGCACCGCGCCGCGTACGGCGAACTGGGCCTGACCGGCTGGACGTACGGCCGCTACGAGGTGGACGAGCAGCGGATCGCCGGCTTCCTCGACAGCCTGGAGCCGGGGGAGTGGGCCGGGCTCTCGCTGACCATGCCGCTCAAGCGGGCGGTGATCCCGCTGCTCGACGAGGTCAGCGCCACGGCCCGGTCGGTCGAGGCGGTCAACACCGTCGTCCTGCACGACGACGGCCGCCGCTTCGGGGACAACACCGACATCCCCGGCATGGCCGCGGCGCTGCGCGAGCGCGGCATCGAGAAGGTGGAGCGCGCCGCCGTCCTGGGCGCCGGCGCCACCGCCTCCTCCGCGCTCGCCGCCCTCGCCACCGTCTGCACCGGCGAGGTCACGGCGTACGTACGCTCCGCCGCCCGCGCGACGGAGATGGAGCAGTGGGGCGAGCGCCTCGGTGTCCCGGTGCGCTGTACGGACTGGTCCGAGGCCGCCGCCGCCTTCGACGCGCCGCTGGTCGTCGCCACCACCCCGGCCGGTGCCACCGACGACCTCGCGGCCGCGGTCCCGGAGCGCCCGGGTGCGCTCTTCGACGTGTTGTACGAGCCATGGCCCACCCCGCTCGCCGGCGCGTGGGCCGCGCGCGGCGGCACAGTCGTCGGAGGTCTCGACCTGCTGGTGCACCAGGCGGTGCTGCAGGTGGAGCAGATGACGGGTGCCGTACGGGCGCCGCTGGCGGCCATGCGCGAGGCCGGCGAGGCCGCGCTGCGCGCCCGCACCCTCTGAGGCCTCCCGGCCCCCGCGGCCGGCTGCCGGGAGGGCGCCCGGGGGGTGCAGGAGTCTGCCTGTCCGCCGTCCATTCCGTGGACCTGGACAAGTGCGGGGCGCGGAGCGTGCGAGGATCGGGGGCGAGGACTTCGCACTCGTAAGGGAGCACCGTTGAGCAGGTTGCGCTGGCTCACCGCAGGGGAATCGCACGGCCCGGCACTCGTCGCGACGCTGGAGGGTCTCCCCGCGGGGGTGCCCGTCACCACCGACCTGATCGCCGACCACCTCGCCCGCCGCCGGCTGGGCTACGGCCGCGGGGCGCGGATGAAGTTCGAGCGCGACGAGGTCACCTTCATCGGCGGCGTACGCCACGGGCTCACCCTCGGCTCCCCGGTCGCGGTCATGATCGGGAACACCGAGTGGCCCAAGTGGGAGAAGGTCATGGCCGCCGATCCGGTGGACCCGGCCGAGCTGGCGGACATCGCCCGCAACGCCCCGCTGACCCGTCCCCGCCCCGGCCACGCCGACCTGGCCGGCATGCAGAAGTACGGCTTCGACGAGGCCCGCCCCGTGCTGGAGCGGGCCTCGGCCCGCGAGACGGCGGCCCGGGTCGCGCTGGGCGCGGTGGCCCGCTCGTATCTGAAGGAGACCGCCGGCATCGAGGTCGTCTCGCACGTCGTGGAGCTGGGCGGCGCCAAGGCCCCGTACGGCAGCGTCCCCGCCCCGGCCGACGTGGCGCGGCTCGACGCCGACCCGGTGCGCTGCCTGGACGCGGACGCGAGCAAGGCGATGGTCGACGTGATCGACCAGGCCCACAAGGACGGCGACACCCTCGGCGGCGTCGTCGAGGTCGTCGCGCACGACGTGCCGGTCGGCCTCGGCTCGCACGTGCACTGGGACCGCCGGCTGGACTCCCGGCTGGCCGGGGCGCTCATGGGCATCCAGGCCATCAAGGGCGTCGAGCTGGGCGACGGCTTCGCGCTGGCCGGCGTGCCCGGCTCGCAGGCCCACGACGAGATCGTCCGCACCGACGACGGCATCCGCCGCTCCTCCGGCCGCTCCGGTGGCACCGAGGGCGGGCTGAGCACCGGTGAACTGCTGCGGGTACGCGCCGCGATGAAGCCCATCGCGACCGTGCCGCGCGCGCTGGCCACGGTGGACGTCGCCACCGGCGAGGCCACCAAGGCGCACCACCAGCGCTCGGATGTCTGCGCCGTGCCCGCCGCGGGCATCGTGGCGGAGGCGATGGTGGCGCTGGTGCTGGCCGACGCGGTGGCGGAGAAGTTCGGCGGCGACAGCGTCACGGAGACCGCCCGCAACGTCCGCGGCTACCTGGAGAATCTGGCGATCCGATGACCAGCAGCACCGAGGGCCGTGAGCGCCCCGACACCGCAGCCGCCCCGGCCGCCGCCGGAGGTGCGGACGGCCCCGCCGTCGTGCTCGTCGGCCCGCCCGGCGCCGGCAAGTCCACCGTGGGGGCCGTCCTCGCCGCCCGCCTCGGCACCACCGTCCGCGACACCGACGAGGACGTCGAGAAGGCCGCGGGCAAGCCCATCCCCGAGATCTTCTACGACGACGGCGAGCCCGCCTTCCGCGCCCTGGAGCGCGCCGCCGTGCGCACCGCGCTCGCCGAGCACCCCGGCGTGCTGGCCCTCGGCGGTGGCGCCGTCATGGACGCCGGCACCCGCGAACTGCTCGCCGCGCACCGCGTCGTCTTCCTCGACGTCGAGATGGCCGACGCCGTCAAGCGCGTCGGCCTCGACGCCCCCCGCCCGCTGCTCGCTGTCAACCCGCGCCAGCAGTGGCGCACCCTGATGGAACAGCGCCGCCCGCACTACACCGAGGTCGCCCGCGCGACCGTCACCACCGCCGGCCGCACGCCGGACGAGGTCGCCGAGCTCGTACTCGCAGCATTGGAGAGCCACCCCGCATGACACCGAGCGCCGAAGGGGCCGAGGTCACCCGCATCCACATCGGCGGCACCGCGGGCACCGACCCGTACGAGGCCGTCGTCGGCCGGCAGTTGCTCGGCGAGCTGCCCCGGCTGATCGGCGAGCGGGCCAAGCGCGTCGCCGTCCTCGTGCCGGAGGCGCTGGCCGAGACCGGCGAGGCGCTGCGCGCGGACCTCGCGGGGCAGGGGTACGAGGCCGTCGTCATCCAGGTGCCGAACGCCGAGGAGGCCAAGACCGCCGAGGTCGCCGCGTACTGCTGGCGGGCCCTCGGCCAGTCCGGCTTCACCCGCAGCGACGCCGTCGTCGGCGTCGGCGGCGGCGCCACCACGGACCTCGCCGGGTTCGTGGCCGCGACCTGGCTGCGCGGCGTGCGCTGGGTCGCGGTGCCGACGACCGTGCTGGGCATGGTGGACGCGGCGGTCGGCGGCAAGACCGGCATCAACACCGCGGAGGGCAAGAACCTCGTCGGCGCGTTCCACCCGCCGGCCGGGGTGCTCTGCGACCTCGCCGCGCTCGACTCCCTCGGCGTCCACGACTACGTCTCCGGACTCGCCGAGGTCATCAAGGCCGGCTTCATCGCCGACCCGGCGATCCTGGAGCTGATCGAGGCCGACCCGCAGGGCGCCCGCAGCCCCGCGGGACCGCACACCGCGGAGCTGGTCGAGCGCGCGATCCGGGTCAAGGCCGAGGTGGTCTCGGCGGATCTGAAGGAGGCGGGCCTGCGGGAGATCCTGAACTACGGGCACACCCTCGGCCACGCCATCGAGAAGAACGAGCGCTACACGTGGCGGCACGGCGCCGCCGTCTCCGTCGGCATGGTCTTCGCCGCCGAGCTGGGCCGGATCGCCGGCCGCCTCGACGACGCCACCGCCGACCGGCACCGCGCGGTGCTGCGCGCCGTCGGGCTGCCCGTGACGTACCGCGGCGATCAGTGGCCCAAGCTGCTGCAGACGATGAAGGTGGACAAGAAGACCCGCGGCGACCTGCTGCGCTTCATCGTCCTGGACGGGCTGGCGAAGCCCGCCGTGCTGGAGGGCCCCGACCCGGCGATGCTGCTCGCCGCGCACGCCGAGATCGCGGCGGGCGACGAGGAGGCGGCCGGATGACGCGCGTGCTGGTGCTCAACGGGCCGAACCTGGGCCGCCTCGGCTCCCGCGAGCCCGACGTCTACGGCGCCACGTCCTACGCCGGGCTCGTCGAGCAGTGCACCGCGCTCGGCAAGGAGCTGGGCTTCGAGGTCGAGGTGCGGGAGACCAACGACGAGGCCGAGATGATCCGCTGGCTGCACGAGGCCGCGGACGGCCGGCTGCCCGTGGTGATCAACCCGGGCGCCTTCACGCACTATTCGTACGGGATGCGGGACGCCGCCGCGCAGCGCACGGCGCCGCTGATCGAGGTGCACATCTCCAACCCGCACGCCCGCGAGAAGTTCCGGCACACCTCGGTGATCGCCGCGGTGGCCTCCGGCACGATCGCGGGCTTCGGCATCGGCTCGTACCGGCTGGCGCTGCGCGCGCTGGCGGAGGACCTGGCCGCGTCCTGACGTCCGGCGCCCCGGCGGTCCGCACGGTACGGGGCTCCGTACGGTACGGGCCGTCAGCCGCCGTCCGGGACGGTGTAGCCCTCCGCGCCCGTCGCGCGCCGGCCGGCGAACGACACCACGCGGTCGCCCGCCGCGGCCACCCGCCGGTCCGCCGGGTCCTCGAACGCGGCGGGCAGCGTGCCGTCGCCCGGGTCCTCGCCGTCGCCGCCGAGCAGCAGGAGGGCGGCGAGGACGGCGGCGAACGCGATCACCGCGACGCCGGCGAGCACACCCCGGCGCCGCCGGGGCCTGCCGGCGTAGCGGAGCGCGTCGGCGGTGACGGGCGGGCCGGGCAGGGCGCGGGCCCCGGGGCCGGCGTCGGGGGCGGGCCGAAGACCCCGGCGGGCCCGGCACCCTTCTGCGGTCCCGGCATATCACGGGGGCGGTCCGCGGGCGGCTCGGCACGGTCGCCGCCTGCGCCGCCCGGCCCGGCCGCGTCCCGTACGCTCCGGGCCCCTCTCGCACCGCCGTCCGGCGGCGGCAGGTCGCCGCGTACCGGCCGTGCCCATGAGCACGCCGGTCCCCGTCAGCCGCGTGGCGTCCGCCGCCCGGGCCACGCCGAAGTCGATGACGCACGGCCCGGCGGCGCCCACGATCACGTTCGACGGCTTGAGGTCCCGGTGCACGATCCCCGCCGCGTGGACCGCCCCCAGTGCGGTCGCCAGCGCCGCGGCCAGCGCCCGCAACCGCCCCTCGGCCAGCGGCCCGTGCGCCCGCAGCAGCGCGGCCAGCGTCGGCCCCTCGACGTACGCGGAGGCCAGCCACGGCCGCGCCGCGTCCGGGTCCGCGGCCAGCGCCGCCGTACAGGGACTCGCGACCGCCCCCGCCGCGGCCACCTCGCGGGCGAACCGGACGCGGAACTCGGGGTCGCGGGCGAGGAAGGAGTGCACGACCTTCACGGCGGCCGGCCGCCCGGCGGCGTCGCGGGCGAGCAGCACCTGCCCCATGGCGCCGCGGCCCAGCGGCCGCACGGCGCGGTACGGACCGAACCGCGCCCCGCCGTCCGGCCCGTGCCCCGCGTCCCGCCCCGTACCCATGCGCCGCTCCCTCACCGGTCCCGCGGCTACCGCCGCTCGGATGACGGGAGACGCCCCGTACCGCCATTGGAGTTCCGGATCTTCTCTTCGCCGCGAAGGCGTAACCTCACGGCGCCCGCCGCGGATAGGAAGGAGGGACATCTGAGTTCCCGTCAGAAGTATGCGGACACACCGACGACGAGGAGAGACACGGATGCGCGTATGGGCGCGGGTGGCGGTCGCGATGGTCGCGGCGCCTGCGGGCGTGGGACTGCAGGCCGGGGTCGCGAACGCAGACGAGCACTACAACGGCGGCTCCGTCACGAACGGATCGAGCTTCGCGCTCCTCCGTACCGGGCAGATCGACGACCCGATGGAGGACGTACTGGAGCACACCCTGCTGTTCGGGGGAGAGCACACCTGGGATTAGGTCCGAGCAGGGCTCCTGGCAGGATCGTTCCCACCATGGCGGGCCATACGGGTACCGTGCGGGGCTAAGACAGCCGCGGACCGCGGGGTACGGCCATGACCAGCCGGGTGTCGGTACGTGACGGGTCACAGAGCGAGGGTGCACGGGATGCAGCACGCAGTGGGGGTTCCGCAGCCGCCCCAGGGCAGACCTGGCCCTGCCGGCCCGCCGCCGGCCGGGCCGCATGACGCGGTGGAGACGACCGGCCACCTGAAGCTCCCGGTCGGCGGGCCCGTGACCCTGCCCAGCCCACCGCCCGCACCGATGCCGCACGGAGCACCGCCACCGACGGTGGCGGTGCTCCTCATCGGCCCGGCAGGGGCCGGCAAGACCACCGTCGCGCGCTACTGGGCGGACACCCGCAGGGCGCCGACCGCGCACATCAGCCTCGACGACGTCCGCGAGTGGGTGCGCGCCGGCTTCGCCGACCCGCAGGCCGGCTGGACCGACCACTCCGAGGCGCAGTACCGGCTGGCCCGGCGGACCTGCGGCTTCGCCGCCCGCAACTACCTGGCCAACGGCATATCCTGCATCCTCGACGACGCCGTCTTCCCCGACCGCCCGGTGGTCGGCCTCGGCGGCTGGAAGCGGCACGTCGGCCCCGGGCTGCTGCCGGTGGTGCTGCTGCCGGGCCTGGAGTCCGTCCTCGCCCGCAACGCCGCGCGCACCGGCAACCGGCGGCTCGCGGACGAGGAGGTCGCCCGTATCCACGGCCGGATGGCCGGCTGGTACGGATCCGGCCTGCCGATCATCGACAACTCGCACCACGACGTGCCCGCGACCGTCCGGATGCTCGACGACGTCGTCGGGCGCAGCCTGGCGAGCCCGCCGGCCTGGTAGCCGGCCGGTCGCGCGAGGTCCGCCGGGTACGGCCGATTTCCGTACCCGCGTCCCGGCGCCGTGCGGGGCGGGGAGGCGTGCCCGTACGGACGCGCTCCGGCGGCCCGGGACCCCGGGCCGCCCTAGGCTCGGATCATGCCCGAGGTGCACGCTGCCCGCCGTACCCGACTGCGCTCCCACTGCGAGGCGGCCGGCAGCGACGCCGTGCTCGTCTCCCGGCCGGCGAACATCACCTACCTCGCCGGCTGCGCTCCGCCGGGGGCCGTCCTGCTGCTCGGCTCCGGCGAGGACATGCTCGTACGCCCCGGCGACCCCGCGCAGGACCCGGTCGGCGCCCCGCAGCCCGACGACCTGCGGATCCATGCCCTCGGCGGTCCCGAAGGGGACGCCGCCGTCGCGGCCACCGGGCTCGCCGCCGCGGGTGGCGCCACCGTGCTGGCCGTCGAGGAGCACCACCTGACCGTGGCCCGGCACCGGGCCCTGGCCTCCGTCGCGCCCCGGCTCGCGCTGACCGACCTGTGCCGCGCCGTGGAGCAGCAGCGCCTCGTCAAGGACGACGAGGAGATCGCCTGCCTGCGGATCGCCGCCGAGATCGGCGACCAGGCGCTCGGCGAGCTGCTGGAGTCCATCCTCGTCGGCCGTACGGAACGGCATCTGGCGCTGGAGCTGGAGCGGCGGCTCGTCGACCACGGCGCCGAGGGCCCGGCCTTCCCCACCGCCGTCGGCACGGGGCCGCACGCAGGTCGCGCCGGGCACGTACCGACCGACCGGCGGGTGGAGGAGGGCGACTTCCTCACCGTCTGCCTGGGCGCGCGCTACCGCGGCTACCGCTGCGAGATCGGCCGCACCTTCGTCGTCGGCACCGCCCCCGACGACTGGCAGATCGAGCTGTACGACCTGGTCTTCGCCGCGCAGCGGGCCGGCCGGGAGGCGCTGACGCCGGGCGCGGAGTACCGCGAGGTGGACCGGGCGGCGCGCCAGGTGCTCACCGCGGCCGGGCACGGCGACGGCGTCGGTCCGTTCACCGGCCACGGGGTGGGACTCGAAATCGACGAGGACCCGCGGCTGGCCCCGGCGGCGATGGGTAAACTGGACGCTCGTGTGCCGGTCACCGTCGAGCCGGGAGTCCATCTCCCCGGCCGGGGCGGGGTCCGGATCGACGACACGCTCGTCGTCCGCTCGCCGGCGGACGGCGGTCCCGAGCTACTCACCATCACGACGAAGGAACTGCTCGCGCTCTGACCCCGGCCGGGTCTCCGGCGAATCCGGGCCTCCTTCGTCGTCCACGCAGTCCAGGAGATTTCGCGACGTGGCCACCACGAACGACCTCAAGAACGGCTTGGTGCTCAAGCTCGACGGCGACCAGCTCTGGTCCGTCGTCGAGTTCCAGCACGTCAAGCCCGGCAAGGGCCCTGCCTTCGTCCGTACGAAGCTGAAGAACGTGCTCTCCGGCAAGACCGTCGACAAGACGTTCAACGCCGGGGTGAAGGTCGAGACGGCCAACGTCGACCGCAGGGACATGCAGTTCTCGTACAAGGACGGCGAGTACTTCGTCTTCATGGACATGGAGACGTACGACCAGGTCCACATCGACCCCAAGACGGTCGGCGACACCGCCAACTACCTGCTGGAGGGCTTCGACACCACCGTCGCGCTGCACGAGGGCACGCCGCTGTACGTCGAGCTGCCCGCGGCCGTCGAGCTGACCATCGCGCAGACCGACCCGGGCGTGCAGGGCGACCGCTCCACCGGCGGCACCAAGCCGGCCGAGCTGGAGACCGGTTTCTCCATCCAGGTCCCGCTGTTCATCACCACCGGCGAGAAGATCAAGGTCGACACCCGCTCCGGCGAGTACCTCGGCCGCGTGAGCGGCTGACGTGGCCGCACGGAACACGGCTCGCAAGCGCGCGTTCCAGATCATCTTCGAGTCCGATCAGCGCGGCGCGCCCGCGGGGCAGGTGCTGGAGGACTGGATCCGGCTCGGCCTGAGCGACCCCCGGCAGCCGCGGGTCGGCGACTTCACCCGGCGGCTGGTCGAGGGCTACGCGGAGCACGCCGCCCGCATCGACGAGCTGCTGGGCTCGTACTCGGTCGGCTGGACCCTGGACCGGATGCCGGTCGTGGACCGCAGCATCCTGCGGCTGGGGGCGTACGAGCTGATCTGGGAGGACGAGACGCCGGACGCGGTGGCGATCGACGAGGCGGTGCAGCTCACCAAGGAGTTCTCCACGGACGACTCCCCGGGCTTCGTCAACGGCCTGCTGGGCCGGCTCCAGGAGCTGAAGCCGCGGCTGCGCAGGGACGCGGACGCGAGCCCGGGGGCGGCGGCGGAAGCGGCGGCGGAAGCGGTCCCGGAGCCGGGAGTGGACGCGGCCGACGCGCCCGCGCCGCAGGCGGGCCCGGATGAGGCCGAGGACCCGGGCCGGGACTCCGCCGCCGACCGGAGCCGGAGCACCGCGCGGGACGAGAGCCCGGACGCGGCGGCCACCGGGGACTCCGGTACCGGCGCGGCGGAGCAGGTGCCCTCACCCGCCCCGGCGGAGGAGGTGCCGGACGGCGCGCGGCCGGAGACCGGCTAGTACCGGCGCGCCCCTCACGCGCACTGCCGCCGTCGGCGGACCGGACCCGGACGGGCCCGGTCCGCCGACGGCGGCACGTTTCTGCAGGTGAGACGCGGGTCAGGCGTCTTCGTGGACCACGACAGCGCGGCGGGCGTCGGCGTCCAGGACGCCCCAGCCGATGAGCTGCTCGGTCAGCACCGAGGGCGACTGGTCGTAGATCACGGCGAGCGTACGCAGATCGTCCTGGCGGATGGAGAGGACCTTGCCGTTGTAGTCCCCGCGCTGGCTCTGGATGGTCGCCGCATAGCGCTGCAGCGGGCCCGCCTTCTCGGCGGGGATCTGGGCCAGGCGCTCCAGGTCCAGCACGAGCTTCGGCGGCGGCTCCGCGGCCCCGCCGGGCGCCGAACCCGGGAGAAGCTCCTGCACCGGCACCCCGTAGAAGTCCGCCAGCTCGGCCAGGCGCTGCACGGTGACCGCACGGTCCCCGCGCTCGTACGACCCGACGACGACGGCCTTCCAGCGCCCCTGGGACTTCTCCTCCACGCCGTGCAGTGAGAGGCCCTGCTGGGTACGGATGCCCCGGAGCTTGGCCCCGAGCTGTTTGGCGTATTCGCTGGACATATGGCTCCCCGGACGACAGTCTGGTAACTCACTGTGAGGTTACGCAGCGTAACTTGGCTTCGTCAAGCGGAAGATTCATCCGGTCGCCACCCATCGGGGTGGTGCGCACCCGGCGGTGGAGCGGTGGAGCCCCGGCGGCGGTGGTGTCCGGCCGCGCTGTTACGGTAGAGGGGACCTGACGTCCTTTAACGCCCGTCCTGTGAGGCGGGGAAGGGGGTCCTTTTCGTATGGACACGCACAGCCCTGACCCGGCGCGGCCCGTGCTGGAGGCGCCGGACATCCAGCGGGTGCTGACCCGCATCGCGCACGAGATCGTGGAGCGCACCAAAGGCGCCCACGACGTGGTGCTCCTGGGCATCCCGACCCGCGGCGTCTGGCTCGGCCACCGGCTCGCCGCGAAGCTCGAAGAGATCACCGGCAGGAAGTTCGGCCAGTCGGGCGTCGGCTCGCTCGACATCACGATGTACCGCGACGATCTGCGGATGGGCCCGCCCCGCGCGCTCGCCCGCACCGACATCCCCGCGGAGGGGATCGACGGCCGGCTGGTGGTGCTCGTGGACGACGTGCTCTTCTCCGGCCGTACGATCCGCGCGGCGCTCGACGCGCTGAACGACATCGGCAGACCGCGGGCGGTGCAGCTCGCCGTCCTCGTCGACCGCGGTCACCGCGAGCTGCCCATCCGCGCCGACTACGTCGGCAAGAACCTCCCCACGTCGCTGCGGGAGACGGTCCGCGTCCAGCTCACCGAGCACGACGGCCGCGACGCCGTGCTGCTCGGCTCCAAGTAGGACGCCCGCCCCGCCCCGCCGGCTCACGCGGGCGTACGCCCCCGCGAGCCGCGGCGCGCGACCCGCCGTACCCACGACACCCCGGAGCACCCAGTGAAGCGCCATCTCATCTCGGCCGCCGACCTGTCCCGCGACGACGCCGTGCTGATCCTCGACACCGCCGAGGAACTGGCCCGGATCGCGGACCGGCCCATCAAGAAGCTGCCCACCCTGCGCGGCCGCACCGTGGTCAACCTCTTCTACGAGGACTCCACCCGCACCCGCATCTCCTTCGAGGCCGCCGCCAAGCGGCTCTCCGCCGACGTCATCAACTTCTCCGCCAAGGGCTCGTCCGTCTCCAAGGGCGAGTCCCTGAAGGACACCGCCCTGACCCTGGAGGCCATGGGCGCCGACGCCGTCGTCATCCGCCACCACGACTCCGGCGCGCCGCACCGGCTGGCCACCTCCGGCTGGATCAACGGCTCCGTCGTCAACGCCGGCGACGGCACCCACGAGCACCCCACGCAGGCGCTCCTCGACGCCTTCACCATGCGCCGCCACCTGGCGCCCGGCACCGGCGGCGGGCTCGACGGCCGCCGGATCACGGTCGTCGGCGACATCCTGCACAGCCGGGTCGCCCGCTCGAACGTCCTGCTGCTGCACACTCTCGGCGCCGAGGTCACCCTCGTCGCGCCGCCCACGCTGGTGCCGGTCGGCGTGGAGCGCTGGCCGTGCGAGGTCTCGTACGACCTGGACGCCGTGCTGCCCAAGTCCGACGGCGTGATGATGCTCCGGGTCCAGCGGGAGCGGATGAACGCCGCGTTCTTCCCCACCGAGCGCGAGTACGCCCGCCGCTACGGCCTCGACGGCGACCGGATGGCGCGCATGCCCGAGCACGCCCTCGTCATGCACCCGGGCCCGATGAACCGCGGCATGGAGATCACCGCCGAGGTCGCCGACTCGCCCCGCTGCACCGCCGTCGAGCAGGTCGCCAACGGCGTCTCCATCCGTATGGCCGTGCTCTACCTGCTGCTCGGCGGCGCACCGGGAGAGGCGCCCGCCACCGGCACCGCGGCAGCCACGACCGCGGGCACCACCGCCCCCACCACCGCACGCACCGAGGAGACCGACCGATGAGCAAGACCCTGATCCGCGGCGCGCAGCTCCTGGGCGGCGAGGCCCGCGACATCCTGATCGACGGCGAGACGATCGCCGAGGTCGCCGAGGCCGGCGTGGCGCTGCCGGCCGACGGCGCCGAGGTCGTCGAGGCCGCGGGGCACATCCTGCTGCCCGGCCTGGTCGACCTGCACACCCACCTGCGTGAGCCCGGCCGTGAGGACTCCGAGACCGTCCTGACCGGCACCCGCGCCGCCGCGAAGGGCGGCTTCACCGCCGTCCACGCGATGGCCAACACCTTCCCCGTCGCCGACACCGCCGGCGTCGTCGAGCAGGTCTGGCGGCTCGGCCGCGAGTCCGGCTACTGCGACGTGCAGCCGGTCGGCGCCGTCACCGTGGGCCTGGAGGGCAAGCAGCTCGCCGAGCTGGGCGCCATGCACGAGTCGGCGGCCGGCGTCGTGGTCTTCTCCGACGACGGCAAGTGCGTGGACGACGCCGTGATCATGCGCCGGGCGCTGGAGTACGTGAAGGCGTTCGACGGCGTCGTCGCCCAGCACGCCCAGGAGCCGCGGCTGACCGAGGGCGCCCAGATGAACGAGGGCGTCGTCTCCGCCGAGCTGGGTCTCGGCGGCTGGCCCGCCGCCGCCGAGGAGTCGGTCATCGCCCGGGACGTGCTGCTCGCCGCCCACGTCGACTCCCGCGTGCACATCTGCCACCTGTCCACCGCCGGCTCGGTGGAGATCGTGCGCTGGGCGAAGTCCAAGGGCTGGCGGGTGACCGCCGAGGTCACGCCGCACCACCTGCTGCTCACCGACGAGCTGGTCCGTTCCTACGACCCCGTCTACAAGGTCAACCCGCCGCTGCGCACCGAGACCGACGTACGCGCGCTGCGCGAGGCGCTGGCCGACGGCACCATCGACTGCGTCGCCACCGACCACGCCCCGCACCCGCAGGAGGACAAGGACTGCGAGTGGGCCGCCGCCGCCATGGGCATGGTCGGCCTGGAGACGGCGCTGTCCGTCGTGCAGCAGACGATGGTCGACACCGGCCTGCTCGACTGGTCGGGCGTCGCCGACCGGATGTCCTTCCGCCCCGCCGCCATCGGCCGCCTCGACGGCCACGGCCGCCCCCTCGCCCCCGGCGAGCCCGCCAACCTCACCCTGCTCGATCCGGCCTACCGTGGTCGGGTGGACCCGCACAGCTTCGCCTCCCGCAGCCGCAACACCCCGTACGCGGGCCGCGAGCTGCCCGGACGCGTCACGCACACGTTCCTGCGCGGCCGGGCCACCCTCGCCGGAGGTGAGCCCGCATGAGGCTCGCCACCCTGCTCGCCGAGGAGCCGCAGTCGCAGCCGGTGACCGACTGGGCGGCGCGCATCGGCTGGGTCGTCGGCCTGATCCTCTTCATCGCGCTCGTCTACTGGCTGATGCGCGAGGGCTGGAAGTGGCGCGGCCAGCTCCAGTCCGGCATTCCGGACCTGCCCCCGATCCCCGGTGAGACCGGCGCGGTACGGCTGGAGCTGACCGGCCGCTACCACGGCACGACCGTCGCCGGGCAGTGGCTCGACCGCATCGTCGCGCACGGCCTCGGCGTACGCAGCCGCGTCGAGCTGACCCTCACCGAGCAGGGACTCGCGGTCGTACGCCCCGGGGCCGCGGACTTCTTCGTCCCCGCCGCGCACCTGCGCGGCGCCCGGCTCGACAAGGGCATCGCCGGCAAGGTCCTCACCGAGGGCGGGCTGCTGGTGATCACCTGGGCCCACGGCGGCGCGGAGTACGACTCCGGGTTCCGCGCGAATCAGGCCGTTGAGCACGGCGCCTGGGTGGCCGCTCTGGAGCGGCTCACCCAGGGCGCCGTGCCCACGAGTGCGCCGGATGAATGTCAGCCGTCGTCATCGACCACGGAAGGCACACGTTGACTTCCACTCCACCGCGGGGGCGAAGCGCCACCAGTCGCCCGGGGACCCTTCCTGCTTCACGGCCGGCCGCCCCCGGGACGAACCCAAGCCGAGGTCCTACACCAGCTCCACAGGCCGCAACCGCCAGCCCGGCGGCCAAGGACGAAGCCAGCAGCCGGGAGGCAGCTCGATGAGGCAACATCCGCAGATTCACCCGCCCTCTGCCGTACTCGTCCTCGAAGACGGCCGCAGCTTTCGCGGCCGCGCCTACGGAGCGACGGGGGAGACCTTCGGCGAAGCCGTGTTCTCCACCGGCATGACCGGCTACCAGGAGACCCTGACCGACCCCTCGTACCACCGCCAGGTCGTCGTCATGACCGCCCCGCACGTCGGCAACACCGGCGTCAACGACGAGGACGCCGAGTCCGCCCGCATCTGGGTCTCCGGCTACGTCGTGCGCGACCCCGCCCGCGTCCCCTCCAGCTGGCGCGCCACCCGCTCCCTCGACGAGGAGCTGCGCCGCCAGGGCGTCGTCGGGATCTCCGGCGTCGACACCCGGGCGATCACCCGGCACCTGCGCGAGCGCGGCGCCATGCGCGTCGGGATCTTCTCCGGCGACCGGGTCACCGACCCGGACGCGATGCTCGCGAAGGTGCGGGTGCAGGAGCAGATGAAGGGCGCCGACCTCGCGCCCGAGGTCGCCACCGACGAGCCGTACGTCGTCCCCGCGGCCGGCGCGAAGCGCTTCACCGTCGCCGCGCTGGACCTCGGCATCAAGGGCATGACGCCGCGGCGCATGGCCGAGCGCGGCATCGAGGTGCACGTGCTGCCGGCCACCGCCACGGTCGAGGAGGTCTACGCCGTCGGGCCCGACGGCGTGTTCCTCTCCAACGGGCCAGGCGACCCGGCCGCCGCCGACCTCACCGTGGTCCGCGCGGTGCTGGAGCGGGGCACGCCGCTGTTCGGCATCTGCTTCGGCAACCAGCTCCTCGGCCGCGCCCTCGGCTTCGGCACGTACAAGCTGAAGTACGGCCACCGCGGCATCAACCAGCCCGTCCAGGACCGCACCACGGGCCGCGTCGAGGTCACCGCCCACAACCACGGCTTCGCCGTGGACGCCCCCCTGGACGAGATCACCGACACCCCGTACGGGCGCGCCGAGGTCAGCCACGTGTGCCTCAACGACCGGGTCGTCGAGGGCCTGCGGCTGCTGGACCGGCCGGCGTTCTCCGTCCAGTACCACCCCGAGGCGGCCGCGGGGCCGCACGACGCCGCATACCTCTTCGACCGCTTCGTCCAGCTCATGGCAGCACAGTCAGCACCGTCAGCACAGGGAGCCCAGCGTGCCTAAGCGCACCGATATCCGGTCCGTCCTGGTCATCGGCTCGGGCCCGATCGTCATCGGCCAGGCCGCCGAGTTCGACTACTCCGGCACCCAGGCGTGCCGCGTGCTCCGGGCCGAGGGCCTGCGCGTCGTGCTCGTCAACTCCAACCCGGCGACGATCATGACCGACCCGGAGATCGCCGACGCCACGTACGTCGAGCCGATCACCCCCGAGTTCGTCGAGAAGATCATCGCGCGTGAGCGCCCCGACGCGCTGCTGCCCACCCTCGGCGGGCAGACCGCGCTCAACACCGCGGTCGCGCTGCACGACTCCGGGGTGCTGGAGAAGTACGGCGTGGAGCTGATCGGCGCCAACGTCGAGGCCATCCAGAAGGGCGAGGACCGCGAGCAGTTCAAGGAGGTCGTCGCGGAGGTCCGGCGCAAGACCGGGCACGGCGAGTCCGCCCGCTCGGTGATCTGCCACACGATGGACGAGGTGCTGGCGGGCGTCGACGGGCTCGGCGGCTACCCCGTGGTCGTACGGCCCTCCTTCACCATGGGCGGCGCCGGCTCCGGCTTCGCGCACGACGAGGAGGAGCTGCGCCGCATCGCCGGCCAGGGGCTCGCGCTCTCGCCGACGACCGAGGTGCTGCTGGAGGAGTCCATCCTCGGGTGGAAGGAGTACGAGCTGGAGCTGATGCGCGACAAACACGACAACGTCGTGGTCGTCTGCTCCATCGAGAACCTCGACCCGATGGGCGTGCACACCGGCGACTCCGTGACCGTCGCCCCGTCGATGACGCTCACCGACCGTGAGTACCAGGTCCTGCGCGACATCGGCATCGCCGTCATCCGCGAGGTCGGCGTCGACACCGGCGGCTGCAACATCCAGTTCGCGGTCGACCCGGCCGACGGCCGGGTCGTCGTCATCGAGATGAACCCGCGCGTCTCCCGCTCCTCCGCCCTCGCCTCGAAGGCCACCGGCTTCCCGATCGCCAAGATCGCCGCGAAGCTGGCCGTGGGCTACACCCTCGACGAGATCCCCAACGACATCACGCGCGAGACCCCCGCGTCCTTCGAGCCCACGCTCGACTACGTGGTGGTGAAGGTGCCCCGCTTCGCCTTCGAGAAGTTCCCGGCCGCCGACGCGACGCTCACCACGACGATGAAGTCGGTGGGCGAGGCCATGGCCATCGGCCGCAACTTCACCGAGGCGCTGAACAAGGCGCTGCGCTCGGTCGAGAAGAAGGACGCCCCCTTCGACTTCGCCGGCCCGCCGCCGGGCCCCGAGGAGAAGGCCGCGCTGCTCGCGAAGGCGGCCGTGCCCACGGACGGCCGGCTGAACACCGTGATGGCCGCCATCCGGGCCGGCGCCACCGAGGCGGAGGTGCACGAGGCGACGCGGATCGACCCGTGGTTCGTCGACCAGTTCTTCCTGATCAAGGAGGTCGCCGACGAGCTGGCCGCCGCGGACCACCTCGACCCCGGCCTCCTCGCGTACGCCAAGCGCCACGGCTTCTCCGACGCCCAGATCGCCGGGGTGCGCGGGCTGCGCGAGGACGTGGTGCGCGAGGTGCGGCACGCCCTGGGCGTACGCCCGGTCTACAAGACGGTCGACACCTGCGCCGCCGAGTTCGCGGCCCGTACCCCGTACCTCTACTCCTCGTACGACGAGGAGACCGAGGTCGCCCCGCGCGGGCGCCCCGCGGTGATCATCCTCGGCTCCGGGCCCAATCGCATCGGCCAGGGCATCGAGTTCGACTACTCCTGCGTCCACGCCTCCTTCGCCCTCGGCGAGGCCGGCTACGAGACCGTGATGGTCAACTGCAACCCGGAGACCGTCTCCACCGACTACGACACCTCCGACCGGCTGTACTTCGAGCCGCTGACGCTCGAAGATGTGCTGGAGGTCGTGCACGCCGAGACCCAGGCCGGCCCGGTCGCCGGCGTCCTCGTGCAGCTGGGCGGGCAGACCCCGCTGGGGCTCGCGCAGGCGCTGAAGGACAACGGCGTGCCCGTCGTGGGCACGTCGCCGGAGGCGATCCACGCCGCCGAGGACCGCGGTGCGTTCGGCCGCGTACTCGCCGAGGCGGGGCTGCCGGCGCCCAAGTTCGGCACCGCGTTCTCCTTCGCCGAGGCCAAGAAGATCGCCGCCGGGATCGGTTATCCCGTCATGGTGCGGCCGTCGTACGTGCTCGGCGGGCGCGGCATGGAGATCGTCTACGACGAGCCGTCGCTGGCCGCGTATCTGGAGCGGCACGCCGGGCTCATCTCCGAACACCCCGTGCTCGTCGACCGGTTCCTCGACGACACCGTCGAGATCGACGTCGACGCGCTCTACGACGGCCACGAGCTGTACCTCGGCGGCGTCATGGAGCACATCGAGGAAGCCGGCATCCACTCCGGCGACTCCGCCTGCGCACTGCCCCCCATCACCCTCGGCGGGCACGACATCAAGCGGCTGCGCGCCTCCACCGAGGCCATCGCGCGCGGCGTGGGCGTCCGCGGGCTGATCAACATCCAGTTCGCGCTGGCCGGGGACATCCTCTACGTGCTGGAGGCCAACCCGCGCGCCTCGCGCACGGTCCCCTTCACCTCCAAGGCCACCGCCGTGCCGCTGGCCAAGGCCGCCGCCCGCATCTCGCTCGGCGCCACCGTCGCCGAACTGCGCGCGGAGGGCATGCTGCCGGCGACCGGCGACGGCGGCACCCTGCCGCTGGACGCGCCGATCTCGGTGAAGGAGGCCGTGCTGCCCTGGACGCGCTTTCGCGACATCCGCGGCCGGGGCGTCGACACCGTGCTCGGCCCGGAGATGCGCTCCACCGGCGAGGTCATGGGCATCGACGGCCTCTTCGGCACGGCGTACGCCAAGTCGCAGGCCGCCGCGTACGGCGCACTGCCCACCCGGGGCCGGGCCTTCGTCTCGGTCGCCAACCGGGACAAGCGCTCGATGGTCTTCCCGGCCCGCGAGCTCGTCCAGCACGGCTTCGAGCTGCTGGCCACCTCCGGCACCGCCGAGGTGCTCAGGCGCAACGGCATCGCCGCGACCGTCGTGCGCAAGCACTCGCAGGGCCCGGGGCCCGACGGCGAGCGCACGATCGTGCAACTGATCCACGACGGCGACGTCGACCTCATCGTCAACACCCCGTACGGCACCGGCGGCCGGCTCGACGGCTACGACATCCGCACCGCGGCCGTCGCCCGCGGGGTGCCGTGCCTGACGACCGTCCAGGCGCTGGCCGCCGCCGTCCAGGGCATCGAGGCGCTGACCCGCGGCGAGGTCGGGGTGCGCTCCCTCCAGGAGCACGCCGGGCACCTCACCGAGGCCCGCGCCCGCTAGCCGCCGCCCCGAGTCCTCCCGAGTCCCCGCCGGTCCGCCACCGGGCCGGCGGGGCACGGCACCCGAAGCAGCCGAAGGTCCCTTATGTACCCCTTGCTCTTCCACAGCGTCCTCGCCCGGATGGACCCCGAGCGGGCCCACCGGCTGGCGTTCGCGGCCATCCGTGGCGCCGCCGCCGCACCCGGCGTGCGCAGCGCGGTCCGCGTCACCGCGGCCCCCCGCCACCCCGAACTGCGCGTCCGCGCGCTCGGCATCGACTTCCCCGGCCCTTTCGGGCTCGCCGCGGGCTTCGACAAGAACGCGGTCGGCGTCGACGGACTGACCATGCTCGGCTTCGACTTCGTCGAGGTCGGCACCGTCACCGCACGCGCCCAGCCCGGCAACGAGCCGACCCGGCTCTTCCGGCTGATCCCGGACCGGGCACTGGTCAACCGGATGGGCTTCAACAACGACGGCTCGGCCGCCGTCGCCGCCCGCCTGGCCCGCCGCCGGTACGGCCGGCGCACCCCGTACCGGCCGAACGCGGTCGTCGGCGTCAACATCGGCAAGACCAAGGCCGTCCCCGAAGCGGGTGCGATCGCCGATTACGTCACCTCCGCCGAACGGCTCGCCGGCCACGCCGACTACCTCGTCGTCAACGTCTCCTCGCCCAACACCCCGGGCCTGCGCGACCTCCAGGCCGTCGCGCACCTGCGGCCGCTGCTCGAAGCGGTCCGCGCCGCCGCCGACCGCGTCGCCGGCGGCACCGCCGGGGCCGCCGCGCCGGGCACCTCCGGGCGCGTACCGCTGCTGGTCAAGATCGCCCCCGACCTCGCCGACGAGGACGTCGACGCGGTCGCCGACCTGGCCCTGGAGCTGGGCCTCGACGGCATCATCGCCACCAACACCACCATCGCCCGCGACGGCCTGGCCACCGCGGCGGCGCGGGTCGAGTCCATCGGCGCCGGCGGCCTGTCCGGGGCGCCGCTGCGGCGCCGGTCCCTGGAGGTGCTGCGCCGCCTCTACGCCCGCGTGGGCGCGCCCGGCGAGCACGGCATCGTGCTCGTCGGCGCCGGGGGCGTCGAGACCGCCGCGCACGTCTGGGAGCGCATCCTCGCCGGCGCCACCCTCGTCCAGGGCTACAGCGGCTTCGTCTACGAGGGCCCGCTGTGGCCCCGCAGGATCCACCGCGGCCTGGCGGAGCTGCTGGCCGCGTCCCCGTACGCCACCCTCGCCGACGCCGTCGGCGCCGACGTCAGGAAGGCGACCATATGAACCCCGAGACCGCCGAGCCCTTCGGCCGCCGGCTGCACCGGGCGATGGCCGCCCGCGGCCCGCTGTGCGTCGGCATCGACCCGCACGCCGCGCTGCTGGCCCGCTGGGGGCTGCCGGACGACCCGGCCGGTCTGGAGCGGTTCACGATGACCGCCGTCGAGGCGCTGGCCGACCGCGTCGCCGTGCTCAAGCCGCAGTCCGCGTTCTTCGAGCGCTTCGGCTCCCGCGGCGTCGCGGTGCTGGAGAAGGCCGTCACGGGGGCGCGGGCGGCCGGGGCGCTGGTCCTCATGGACGCCAAGCGCGGCGACATCGGCTCGACGATGGGCGGCTACGCCGCCGCGTACCTCGGCAAGGACGCCCCGCTGCGCTCCGACGCGCTGACCGTCACGCCCTATCTCGGGTACGAGTCGCTGCGCCCGGCGCTGGACGCCGCCCACGCCGCCGGCGCCGGGCTCTTCGTCGTCACGCTCACCTCCAACCCGGAGGGCGCCGAGGTGCAACGCGCCGCCGTGCACGGCGCGCACGGCGCACGGACCGTCGCGCAGACGATGCTGGACCACATCGCCGCCGAGAACCGCGGTGCCGAGCCGTTCGGTTCGATCGGCGCCGTCGTCGGCGCCACCCTCGCGGAAGCCGGCGCCGACCTGGCCGTGAACGGCCCGCTGCTGGCCCCCGGCATCGGCGCCCAGGGGGCCGCGCCGGCCGACCTTCCGCGGGTGTTCGGGGCCGCGCTTCCCCAAGTCCTGCCCAGTGCAAGCCGGTCGGTGCTGGCGCACGGACCGGATATCGCGAGGCTGCGGGCGGCTGCCGAACAATTGGCCGATGACGTACGGAACGTATCCTCATAAACCGGGTCATATACCCAGAATTTGCCGCTGAACTTGAGTCTGACCAGGACTTTTCGTCTGTTCTCGCTGACTGGCGCGGTCTCGGCCGCTAGTCTCCGTCATCAGAGCGCGGGCGCCAGCGCGTTGCTCGTTGCTCCGCAGGTGCGGGGCCACTAGGTTCCACACCGTTCCATATCCGATTAGTTCGACATCCGAGGTGACGTAGGCGTGGCTCTTCCGCCCCTTACCCCTGAACAGCGCGCAGCCGCGCTCGAGAAGGCCGCAGCGGCTCGCCGGGAGCGCGCCGAGGTCAAGAATCGGCTGAAGCACTCCGGCGCATCCCTGCACGACGTCATCAAGCAGGGCCAGGAGAACGACGTCATCGGCAAGATGAAGGTCTCCGCCCTGCTTGAGTCCATGCCCGGCGTGGGCAAGGTGCGCGCCAAGCAGATCATGGAGCGCCTCGGCATCTCCGAGAGCCGTCGAGTGCGCGGTCTGGGCTCCAACCAGATCGCCTCGCTGGAGCGCGAGTTCGGCAGCACCGGTTCCTGACGTTTCGAGGCACTCCCGGAAACCGGGATAATCGCTGCATGAGTACAGCCTTCTCCCGGGGGGCGGCCCCCGTCCCGCCGGCAGATAGTCCGCGGCTGACCGTGCTCTCCGGCCCCTCCGGGGTCGGCAAGAGCACGGTCGTCGCGCATCTGCGCAAGGTCCATCCCGAGGTGTGGCTCTCGGTCTCCGCGACGACGCGCCGACCACGCCCCGGCGAACGGCACGGCGTCCAGTACTTCTTCGTCAGCGACGACGAGTTCGACAAGCTCGTCGCCAACGGCGAGCTGCTGGAGTGGGCGGAGTTCTCCGGCAACCGGTACGGCACCCCGCGCGGGCCCGTGCTGGAGCGGCTGGACGCCGGCGAGCCCGTGCTGCTGGAGATCGACCTGCAGGGGGCGCGGCTGGTCCGGGAGAGCATGCCGGAGGCGCTGCTGGTCTTCCTCGCCCCGCCGAGCTGGGACGAGCTGGTGCGCCGGCTGACCGGGCGCGGCACCGAGCCGCCGGCAGTCATCGAGCGCCGGCTGACCGCGGCGCGGACGGAGCTGGCGGCCGAGGAGGAGTTCGACTCGACCCTCGTCAACACCTCGGTCGAGGACGTCTCCGCCGAGCTGCTAGCCTTGATGCAGGTTTGATTCGTGAAGTTTCACTGGAAGGCTGGATAGGTTGTCCTCTCCCATCACCGCGCCCGAGGGCATCATCAACCCGCCGATCGACGAGCTGCTTGAGGCGACCGACTCCAAGTACAGCCTCGTGATCTACGCGGCGAAGCGCGCGCGGCAGATCAATGCGTACTACTCCCAGCTCGGCGAGGGCCTGCTGGAGTACGTCGGCCCGCTGGTGGACACCCACGTGCACGAGAAGCCGCTGTCCATCGCGCTCCGCGAGATCAACGCGGGTCTGCTCACCTCCGAGGCCACCGAGGGCCCCGCGCAGTAGGCATCCCTCATCCACCGGGCCCGGCAGCGCGGCTGCCGGGCCCGTGGTGTGTCATGGGGGTGGAGACCACGAGCGCTGGGGAGCGGGACATGGCGGAAGCGGCGAAGGAAGCGGCACCGGCCGAGGTGGTGCTGGGCGTCAGCGGCGGCATCGCGGCGTACAAGGCGTGCGAGCTGCTGCGGCTCTTCACCGAGTCGGGCCATGCGGTACGGGCCGTGCCCACGGCCGCCGCGCTGCACTTCGTCGGCGAGGCCACCTGGGCGGCGCTCTCCGGCCGTCCCGCGGCCACCGAGACCTGGGCGGACGTGCACGAGGTCCCGCACGTACGGATCGGCCGGCGGGCCGACCTCGTGGTCGTCGCCCCCGCCACCGCCGACGTGCTCGCCAGGGCCGCCCACGGCCTGGCCGACGACCTGCTCACGAACACCCTGCTCACCGCCTCCTGTCCGGTCGTCTTCGCGCCGGCCATGCACACCGAGATGTGGGAGCACCCCGCCACCCGGGCCAACGTGGCCACGCTGCGGGCCCGCGGCGCCGTCGTCATCGAGCCCGCGACCGGCCGGCTCACCGGCGCCGACACCGGCAAGGGCCGGCTGCCGGAGCCGGCGGAGATCTTCGAGGTCTGCCGCCGCGCGCTCGCCCGCGGTGCCGGGGGCCTGGCTCCCGACCTCGCCGGGCGGCACGTCGTGGTCAGCGCGGGCGGCACCCGCGAGCCGCTGGATCCCGTGCGCTTCCTGGGCAACCGCTCGTCGGGCCTGCAGGGCTACGCCCTGGCCCGCACCGCCGTCGCCCGCGGCGCCCGGGTCACGCTGCTGGCGGCCAACACCGCGCTGCCCGACCCCGCGGGCGTCGACATCGTCCGCGTGGGCACGGCCGTGGAGCTCCAGGAGGCCGTGGTGAAGGCCGCGCCCGCCGCCGACGCCGTCGTCATGGCCGCCGCCGTCGCCGACTTCCGCCCGGTGACGTACGCCACCGGCAAGATCAAGAAGAAGGACGACCACGAGCCGGACCCGATCCCGCTCACCCGCAACCCCGACATCCTCGCCGGGATCTCCGCCGTCCGGCCGCGCCCCGGGCAGGTCGTCGTCGGCTTCGCCGCCGAGACCGACGACGTGCTCGCCAACGGCCGCGCCAAGCTGGCCCGCAAGGGCTGTGACCTGCTCGTCGTCAACGAGGTGGGCGAGAGCAAGGCGTTCGGCTCCGACGGCAACGAGGCCGTGGTGCTCACCGCCGACGGGCGCGAGGTGCCGGTGCCGTACGGGCCGAAGGAGGCGCTGGCCGACGTGGTGTGGGACCTCGTAGCGGACAGGCTCGCCTGAGTCATCCCCTGCCGACACTCCGGCAGATTATTGCTGCTTTCCGGGGGAAGTCCTGCGGGAACCTGCTGTTCCCCAGGTCAACGGGCATCCAGGTACCGAGACGGGTTGTCCCCCGAGCGAGACTCCCGGATAAAATGGCCCGCGGGTCCGTCCCGGAAGCGCCCGGCCCGGGTCCGCAACCGATCAGCCAGCAGCCGCTGCAACCATGGGGAGCGATGTGTCCCGCCGTCTTTTCACCTCGGAGTCCGTTACCGAGGGCCACCCCGACAAGATCGCTGACCAGATCAGCGACGCCATCCTCGACGCCCTGCTCAAGGACGACCCGCACTCCCGCGTCGCCGTCGAGACACTGATCACCACCGGCCAGGTGCACGTGGCCGGCGAGGTGACCACCTCCGGTTACGCGGACATCGCGACCCTGGTGCGGAACAAGATCCTGGAGATCGGGTACGACTCGTCGAAGAAGGGCTTCGACGGCGCCTCCTGCGGCGTCTCCGTGTCCATCGGCGCCCAGTCGCCGGACATCGCGCAGGGCGTGGACACCGCGTACGAGAGCCGCGTCGAGGGCTCCGGCGGCGACGACCTCGACCTCCAGGGCGCCGGCGACCAGGGCCTGATGTTCGGCTACGCCTGCGACGAGACGCCCGAGCTGATGCCGCTGCCCATCCACCTGGCGCACCGGCTGTCCGCCCGGCTCAGCGAGGTCCGCAAGAACGGGACCATCCCCTACCTGCGCCCCGACGGCAAGACGCAGGTCACCATCGAGTACAACGGCGACAAGGCGGCCCGTCTGGACACCGTCGTCGTCTCCTCGCAGCACGCCTCCGACATCGACCTGGACTCGCTGCTGACGCCCGACATCCGCGAGTTCGTCGTGGAGCCGGAGCTGAAGGCCCTCCTCGACGACGGCATCAAGCTGGACACCGAGGGCTACCGCCTGCTGGTCAACCCCACCGGCCGGTTCGAGATCGGCGGCCCCATGGGCGACGCCGGGCTCACCGGGCGCAAGATCATCATCGACACCTACGGCGGCATGGCCCGGCACGGCGGCGGCGCCTTCTCCGGCAAGGATCCCTCCAAGGTCGACCGCTCCGCCGCCTACGCCATGCGCTGGGTCGCCAAGAACGTCGTGGCCGCCGGCCTGGCCTCGCGCTGCGAGGTGCAGGTGGCGTACGCGATCGGCAAGGCCGAGCCGGTCGGGCTCTTCGTCGAGACCTTCGGCACCGCCACGGTCGACGTCGAGAAGATCGAGACCGCCATCTCCGAGGTCTTCGACCTCCGCCCGGCGGCACTCATCCGCGACCTGGACCTGCTGCGCCCGATCTACTCCCAGACCGCCGCGTACGGCCACTTCGGCCGTCCGCTGGCCGACTTCACCTGGGAGCGGACCGACCGCGTCGACGCGCTGCGCAAGGCCGCCGGCATCTGAGCGCTCACCCTGCTTCCCGCGCTGCGAGGCCCCGGACCGCGGTCCGGGGCCTCGGGCCGTCCGCCGGGGTGTCCGCCGCGTCTGGTAGGACGGAGAGGTGAGCAGCGACGACGGCCGGGAGGCGGCACCCGAGGGGGCGGAACAACTCGCCCTCATCCGGGAGACCGTGCGCAAGGCCAAGGGCCCCCGGGCCCGCCCGCGCACCTGGCGCGGTGCCGCGCTGGCCGAGGAGCTGCCCGTCGCCCGTGTCCTGGTCGACAAGGGGCTGCTCCACCTCGACCGCCTCTTCGACTACGCCGTGCCCGCCGCCATGGACGCCGAGGCGCGCCCCGGCGTGCGGGTGCGCGTCCGCTTCGGCGCCGGCGAGCGCGAGGGGCGCCGGGAGGGCGGCGGGCTGATCAACGGGTACGTGGTCGAGCGCCGCGCCGGCAGCGACTTCCCCGGCACCCTCGCGCCGATCGCCCAGGTCCTCTCGCCCGAGCCCGTCCTCGGGGCGCAACTCCTGGACCTCTGCCAGGCCGTCGCCGACCGGTACGCCGGCGCGCTCGCCGACGTCGTCCAGCTCGCGCTGCCGCCACGGATGGCCCGCGCCGAGAAGAAACCCTCGCCCGACCCGCTCCCGCCGCCCGCGCCCCCCGGAACCGGAAGCTGGGCGCGCTACGCCAACGGGCCCGGGCTGCTCGCCGCGCTGGCCGAGGGCGGCGCCCCGCGGGCGGTGTGGACGGCGCTGCCGGGACCCGACTGGCCCGACGAGCTGGCCCGTGCGCTCGCCGCCGCCCTCGCCGCCGGCCGCGGCGCCCTCGCCGTGCTGCCCGACGGCCGTGCCGCCGCCCGCGTCGACGAGGCGCTGACCGCCCTGGTCGGCCGCGGCCGGCATGTGCTGCTCACCGCCGACGCCGGACCCGAGGCCCGCTACCGCCGCTGGCTCGCCGTCAGCCGCGGCGCCGTCCGCGGCGTCGTCGGCACCCGGGCCGCCGCCTTCGCGCCCGTACGGGACCTCGGGCTCGCCGCCATCTGGGACGACGCCGACACCTCCCACGCGGACGACCGCGCCCCGCAGCCGCACGCCCGCGAGATCCTGGCCCTGCGCGCCGCCCGCGAGCACACCGCGCTCCTCGTCGGCGGCCACGCCCGCAGCGTCGAGGCCGCCCGCTACGTCGAGAGCGGCTGGGCCCAGCCCGTCGCCGCCCCCCGCGAGACGGTACGGGCCGCCGCCCCGCTCGTCCGCACGGTCGGCGACAGCGAGCAGGCCCGCGACGCGGCGGCCCGCGCCGCCCGGCTGCCCACGCTCGCCTGGCAGGTCGCGCGGGAGGGCCTGCGCGCCGGTCCCGTGCTGGTGCAGGTGCCCCGCCGCGGCTACGCGCCCCGGCTGGCCTGCGCCCGCTGCCGCGCGCCCGCGCGCTGCGTCCGCTGCGCCGGGCCGCTGGTCGGCGAGGGCCGCCGGGAGGCGCTGGTGTGCGGCTGGTGCGCGACGCGGGAGCACGCCTGGCGCTGCCCCGAGTGCGGCGGCACACGGCTGCGCGCGCAGGTCGTCGGCGCCCGGCGGACGGCGGAGGAACTGGGGCGGGCCTTCCCGTCGGTGCCGGTGCGCACGTCAGGGCGTGACCACGTGCTGGCGCGGGTGCCGGATGCCCCGGCGCTGGTCGTCAGCACGCCGGGCGCGGAGCCCGTCGCGGAGGGCGGGTACGCGGCGGCGCTGCTGCTCGACGGCTGGGCGCTGCTGAACCGCCCGGACCTGCGGGCCGGGGAGGAGGCGCTGCGGCGCTGGCTGACCGCCGCCGCGCTGGTCCGCGGCTCTGCGGCCGGCGGGGTCGCGGCGGTCGTCGCGGACCCGGCGCAGCGTCCCGTGCAGGCCCTGGTGCGCTGGGACCCGGCGGGCTTCGCCGGCACGGAGCTGGCGGAGCGCGCGGAGCTGGGCTTCCCGCCGGTGTCCCGGATGGCCGCGGTCTGGGGACCCGGGGAGGCGGTCACGGCGTTCGTCGGCGACGCGGGGCTGCCGCCGTCGACGGAGGTGCTGGGGCCCGTGCCGGTGCCGGAGCCGCCGGGCCCGCGCGGGGCGGCGGGCGGCGGACCGGCGCCGGGGGAGTCGTGGGAGCGGATGCTGCTGCGGGTCCCGCCGGGCCACGGAGCCGCCCTGGCGGCGGCCCTCAAGGCGGCGCAGGCGGCCCGCATGGCCCGCCGTACGGGCCCGCCCCTGCGCATCCGCATCGACCCCCCGGACATCGGCTGAGGCATCCGCGACGTCCCTGTCGGGGCCCGGGGTTGCGGAGCACGGACGTGCCCGGGGGTCACACCTGCCGTCCGCGGATTCCGGCCCTTCCGCGGCCGACCGCCGTCAGGACCGGGTGACGGCCACCGCGTCCGCCGGCTGGGTAGGCGGGGCCGTGCCCGGGGCCGGGCGGGCTGCCGGGACGACCGGGAGCGTGCCCGCCGGGGCCGGGGCGCCGGGGTCGGCGCCGTCGCGGGGCGCCTGCTGGGCGCGGCGGGTGCCGTAGCGGCGGTGGACGGCCTGCTTGGTGACGCCCAGCGCCGAGCCCACGGCGTCCCACGAGAAGCCGAGCGAGCGGTCGAAGTCGACCGCCGCGGTCACCAGCGTCTCGACGCTGTCGCGCAGTTCCTGGGCGAGCCGCACCGTGGGCGCCGGGGCCCGCCCGTACACGACGAAGCCCGCGGACGGGCCCGTCCGCCGGGGGCGGTAGACGTTGCCAAGCTGGGCGGTGAGGGTACGCAGTGCGTCGACCTGCCTGCGTACCCTTTCGATGTCCCGCACCAGGAGTTGCAGGCTCGCGCGCGCCTGCGCGTCGTGGCTTGCGTGGTCGGCCATGGAGAAGCCTCTCGAACCGGCGTCGTTCGGATCGGGCTGCGGAGCGGCCCGTTTCGGTCGTTTTTCACTTTCCTGACTGAGCAACGCGACACTTACCCGGCGGTCACGGGTCGGGGGCGCGCGCTCCGTGGCCGGGAGCGTGCGGCCGACCGCACGCCCCTGGCGTAACCGGACCTAGGCGTTCCGCCCGCGCCCGCCCCCGGCCCCGCCTGCGCCGGGTCCTAGACTTGGCCCGCCCCGGTCGCCGCCACGACCGCCCGCACCGTACGCCCCGCCCGCGCCACCGGCGCCGCCGAGAGGACCCGCACCGCCCATGAGGCTCGTTTTCGCCGGTACGCCGGAAGTCGCCGTACCCGCCCTCGATGCCCTGCTCGCGTCGGACCGGCACGAGGTCGTCGCCGTCGTCACCCGGCCCGACGCGCCCGCCGGGCGGGGCCGGCGGCTGGTGGCGAGCCCCGTCGCGCAGCGGGCCGAGGAGGCCGGCATCGAGGTGCTGAAGCCCGGGCGGCCCAGGGAGCCGGAGTTCCTGGACCGGCTGCGCGCCATCGGCCCCGACTGCTGCCCCGTCGTCGCGTACGGCGCGCTGCTGCCCAAGCCCGCGCTCGGCATCCCCGCGCACGGCTGGGTCAACCTGCACTTCTCGCTGCTGCCCGCCTGGCGCGGCGCCGCGCCCGTGCAGCACGCGATCCTCGCCGGCGACGAGGTGACCGGCGCGACCACCTTCCTGATCGAGGAAGGGCTCGACTCCGGGCCGGTGTTCGGGGTCGTCACCGAGCAGGTGCGGCCCACCGACACCAGCGGCGACCTGCTGACCCGGCTGGCCATGGCCGGTGCGGGGCTCCTCGCCGCCACCATGGACGGGATCGAGGACGGCAGCCTGCAGGCCGTGCCGCAGCCCGCCGAGGGCGTGACGTCCGCGCCGAAGATCCAGGTCGAGGACGCCCGGCTGGACTTCGCCGTCCCGGCGCTGCGCGTCGACCGCGTGGTCCGCGGCTGCGCCCCGGCCCCCGGCGCCTGGACGACGTTCCGCGGCGAGCGGCTGAAGGTCCGCTCCGTCACCCCGCGCCCCGAGCGCACGGACCTGGCGCCCGGCGAACTGGCCGTGGCGAAGTCCGCGGTGCACGTCGGCACCGGTTCGTACGCGGTGGAGCTGCAGTGGGTGCAGCCCCAGGGCAAGCGGCCGATGGCGGCGGCGGACTGGGCGCGCGGCGTGCGCATCGCCTCCGGCGAGCGCCTCGGCGACGGCCGGGAGCCGACCGGGGCGTAGGCTTCCGGTGTACGCAACTGCCAGCCCCGGAGCACATTTCACGTGAGCGACCAGCCGCGCCGTCGCCGGCCCGCCAAGCCCTACCGCAGGCCGCAGAAGGATCCGGTACGGATCCTCGCCTACGACGCGCTCCGCGCGGTCGACGAACGCGACGCCTACGCCAACCTCGTGCTGCCGCCCATGCTCCGGCAGGCCCGCCGGCGCGACGGCTTCGACGCCCGGGACGCGGCGCTGGCGACCGAGCTGGTCTACGGCACCCTGCGCCGCCAGGGCACGTACGACCGGATCATCGCCGCTTGCGTCGACCGCCCCCTGCGCGAGGTCGACCCCGAGGTGCTGGACGTCCTCAGCCTCGGCGCCCACCAGCTCCTCGGCACCCGCATCCCGCCGCACGCCGCCGTCTCGGCGACGGTGGAGCTGGCGCGCGTCGTGCTGGGCGACGGGCGGGCCCGGTTCGTCAACGCCGTGCTGCGCAAGATCGCCGCCCGCGACCTGGACGCCTGGCTGGCCGAGGTGGCGCCCCCGTACGCCGACGACCCCGAGGAACACCTCGCCGTCGTCCACTCCCATCCCCGCTGGATCGTCTCCGCGCTCTGGGACGCCCTCGGCGGCGGCCGGGCCGGGATGGAGGAGCTGCTCGCCGCCGACAACGAGCGGCCCGAGGTCACCCTCGTCGCCCGCCCCGGACGGGCGGTACCGGCGGAGCTCAGCGGCCCGGACACGCTGCCGGGGCGCTGGTCCCCGTACGCGGTGCGGCTGGCCGAGGGCGGCGACCCGGGGGCGCTGGACGCGGTCCGCGACGGCCGGGCCGGCGTGCAGGACGAGGGCAGCCAGCTCGTCACGCTGGCGCTGGCCAACGCGCCGCTGGAGGGCCCCGACGCCCGCTGGCTCGACGGCTGTGCGGGCCCCGGCGGCAAGGCGGCGCTGCTGGCCGCGCTGGCCGCGGAGCGCGGCGCGGCGCTGGTGGCGGCCGAGAAGCAGCCGCACCGGGCGCGGCTGGTCGCCCGCGCGCTCGCCGGCAACCCCGGCCCGTACCAGGTCGTCGTCGCCGACGGCACCCGCCCGGCCTGGCGGCCAGGCGGCTTCGACCGCGTCCTCGTCGACGTCCCGTGTACGGGCCTGGGCGCCCTGCGCCGCCGACCCGAGGCCCGCTGGCGCCGCCGCCCGGAGGACCTGGAGGGCTTCGCGCCGCTGCAGCGGGCGCTGCTGGAGGACGCGCTGCGTGCGGTACGCACCGGGGGCGTCGTCGGCTACGTCACCTGCTCCCCGCACCCCGCCGAGACCCGCGCCGTCGTCGACGACGTGAGGAAGGCGGCCGGCGCCCCGGCCGCCGAGCTTGTCGACGCCCGGCCCCTGCTGCCCGGCGTAGCGGACCTCGGTGACGGACCCGACGTCCAGCTCTGGCCGCACCGCCACGGCACCGATGCGATGTACCTCGCGCTGCTGCGCCGCACCGGCTGAGGCCCCGGTTCCACGGCCCCGGGCGGAGGGACCGGCACCGAACCCGACATTCCGGCCCACGCGCGGTGAACAGGGAGTGGCAGCACGGGTACCGCGGCCCTGGCCACGGCGCGGGCATGGCAGGCTGGGGGGCATGGCAGTCCAGATCAATCCCAGCATTCTGTCCGCCGACTTCGCCCGTCTCGCCGAGGAGGCGGACGCGGTTTCGGGCGCCGACTGGCTTCACGTCGACGTCATGGACAACCACTTCGTGCCCAACCTGACGCTGGGCGTCCCGGTCGTCGAGTCGCTGCGCCGGGCCACCGACACCCCGCTGGACTGCCACCTGATGATCGACGAGCCGGACCGCTGGGCCCCCGCCTTCGTGGACGCGGGCGCCGGCTCGGTGACCTTCCACGCCGAGGCGGCCGCGGCGCCCGTACGCCTGGCGCGCGAGCTGCGCGCCAAGGGGGCGCGGGCCGCGATGGCGCTCAAGCCCGCCACCCCGATCGAGCCGTACGAGGACCTGCTGCCCGAGCTGGACATGCTGCTGGTCATGACCGTCGAGCCGGGCTTCGGCGGCCAGGCGTTCCTGGACATCATGCTGCCCAAGGTGCGCCGCACCCGGGAGCTGATCGCCAAGCACGGCCTGGAGATGTGGCTGCAGGTCGACGGCGGGGTCTCCGCGGAGACCATCGAGCGGTGCGCCGAGGCGGGCGCGGACGTGTTCGTCGCCGGTTCCGCCGTGTACGGGGCCGAGGACCCGGCCGCCGCGGTGCGGGCGCTGCGCGCCCAGGCGGCGGCGGCCAGCGAGGGGGCGGCCTGGGCGGCGGGCTGCCACTAGCGGCCCTGCACCACCGGCCCCGCACCACCGGCACAGCCCCGCGCCCGCCGCCCGGGGCCCTTGGAGCCAGCACCCCCGGGCCCGGATCGTGAAAGTATTGAAGCCGAAGCAGCGCCTTCGAGCAGCGCCGCTGGGGAGAGCAAAGGAGATCTCGTGTCGACGGGCCGCACGGCTGCGCGGATGGGACCCGCGGAGCTGGTACAGGCGGCGGCGATGGCCCGCCGCTTCTACCTTGAGGGCAAGTCCAAGATCCAGATCGCCGACGAGTTCGGCGTCAGCCGCTTCAAGGTCGCCCGGGTGCTGGAGACCGCGCTCGAACGCGACCTCGTACGGATCGAGATCCGCGTCCCCGCCGAACTCGACGCCGAGCGCTCCGACGCCCTGCGCGCCCGCTTCGGCCTGCGGCACGCCGTCGTGGTGGAGGCCCCGGCCGACGCCCTGCCCGACACCCGCGACCCGGAGAACCTCGGCAGCGTCGCCGCCGACCTGCTCGCCGAGCTGGTCACCGAGGGCGACGTGCTGGGCCTGGCCTGGGGCCGCTCCACGATCAACATGGCGCAGGCGCTGCACCGGCTGCCGCCGTGCACCGTCGTCCAGCTCACCGGCGTCTACGACGCGGGCACCGCCGAGCGCGGGTCCGTGGAGGCGGTGCGCCGCGCCGCGGAGGTCGCCGGGGGCGAGGCCCATCCCATCTACGCGCCGATGCTGCTGCCCGACGCCGCCACCGCCACCGCGCTGCGCAGCCAGACGGGGGTGGCCCGCGCCTTCGAGTACTTCGACAAGGTCACCGTCGCCGCCGTGTCCATCGGCTCCTGGGAGGAGGGCATCTCCGCCATGCACGACATGCTCTCCGAGGAGGAGCGCGCGCACTACGCCTCGCTGGGCGCCGCCGCCGAGATGTCCGCGCACCTCTTCGACGCCGAGGGCCGGCGGATCGGCCGCGACCTGGGGGAGCGGTGCATCACCGTCGAGGCGGACCGGCTGCGCCGGATCCCCGAGGTGGTCGCCATCGCCGGGGGCGCGCGCAAGCGCGAGGCGATCGTGGCGGTGCTGCGCTCGGGCCTGGTCACCAGCCTGGTCACGGACACCGTCGCCGCGGACTACCTGCTGGACGAGGTGGCGCCGGGCCGGCGCCCCGCGCTGGACCGCGCCGACCCCGACGACCTGTAGGGCCGCGGGGATCCCTTCCGTACGGCGGTCCGCCCGATCCGTACGCCGGACGCATCCGTCCCGTACGAAGCGGGCCGCGCGCCTCAGTCCGGCTGCGCCTGCAGTGAGCCCGACAGCACGCCCGGGATCTGCGAGCGCGAGGTGAAGCCGAACTTCGCGAGGATGTGCTCCACGTGCGCGTCCACCGTGCGCTTGGAGATCACCAGCTTCTCGGCGATCTCCCGGTTCGTCAGCCCTCTGGCCACCAGCCCCGCCACCTGCCGCTGCCGCGGCGTGAGCCCGTCGCCCGTGCCCGGCGGCTGCGCCGGGACCGCCGGCGCGGCCGACGCCGCCTCGTCGGCGAGCGCCAGCGCCACGGCGGCGTTGGTGGGCAGCCGCCCGCCCTCGCGGAACGCGGTGTCGTAGCCGTCGTTGCCCAGCGCGTCGCGGGCCGCGTCCGCCGCGCCGCGGTGCAGGTCGTGCAGGACGGAGATGCCGAACCTGGCCTCCTTGACCGCCCGGCGCCACAGCGCGTCCGCCGCGCCCTGCAGCGTGGCCACCCGCTCGAAGTGCCGCAGCTCCGCCGCCCGCCAGGCGAAGCCCTCCAGGAAGTGCGCGACGCCCATCAGGTCGTGCAGCACCGCCTTGGCGCGGATGCCCTGCCGGGCGCACTCGATGCTCTCCAGGTGCTCGCCCTTGAGCCACAGGCCGATGCTCTTGACCCACAGGGCCCAGCCCCGCGACCACAGCTCGCCGGGGGTGTTCGCGTTGCGCCGGAGGGAGTCCTCGCTGAGCGCGATGCCCTCTCCCGTACCGCCGTTGAGGACGTGGAAGAAGCCCACGATGAAGCCGCTCATCAGCAGCCCGGTCTCGTCGCCCTGGTCCGCCATCTCCCGCCGGGCCGCCTCGAAGCCCTCGGCGACGCCGTCGGCCCGGCCGCGGAAGTAGCGGGAGTGGTGGCGGAAGGTACGGGTCCAGGCGAGCCCCGTACGGTCGTCGATGCGCAGCGCGACGGCCTCGGCCTCGTCCAGCAGCGCGAAGGTGTCGCCGCGCTCGCCCTGCATGTCCATGAACCAGCAGGACAGCCAGAGCGCCTTGACCCGCTCCGGGCGGTCCTCCGGGCAGCGGTCGAGGGCGCGGCGCAGCCAGTAACGGCCCTCGGTGAGCAGCCCGGTGCAGTGCCAGTAGCCCCACAGCATCGTGGCCATCCGCAGGCCCGCCGAGCCGTCGTCCGGGTCGGCGACGCAGAACTCCAGCGCGACCCGTACGTCCGCCTGGTCGCGCACCATCTGCCGCAGCAGCACCGCCTGCCGGTCGCCGGTCCACTCGGCGTCGAAGAACCGGGCCCGGCGCAGGAAGTGGTCGCGGTGCCGGCGCCGGGTCCGCTCCGCCTCGGCGCCGGGGCCGAGCTGTTCGAGGCCGAACTCGCGGATGGTGTCGAGCATCCGGTAGCGGGTGCCGTACTCGGACTCCACCCGCAGCACCACGGACTTCTCCACCAGCCCGATCAGCGCGTCGAGCACCCCCTCGACGGGCAGCGCCCCCTCCGCGCCGACCGCCTCGGCGACGTCGAGGCTGAACTCCCCGGCGCACACCGCGAGCCGGGACCACAGCAGCCGCTCGGGCTCGGTGGACAGCTCGTAGCTCCACCCGATGGTGGTACGCAGCGTCTGGTGCCTCGGCACCGCGGTGCGCCGGCCGCCGGTGAGCAACTGGAAGCGGTGGTCGAGCCGGTTCAGCATCTCCTCGGGGGAGAGCACCCGCAGCCGGCTGACGGCCAGTTCGATGGCCAGCGGGATGCCGTCGAGGCGGCGGCAGAGCGCGAGGACGTCCGCGCGGTTGTCGTCGTCGACGGTGAAGCCGGGCACGGCGGCGGCGGCCCGGTCGGTGAACAACTGCAGCGCGTCGTCCGCGGGCCCGGAGTCCGGGACGGCCAGCGGCGGGATCGGCAGGATGTGCTCGCCCGCCACGTCCAGCGGCTGCCGGCTGGTGGCGACGACGTGCAACTGCGGAGCGGCGCGCAGCAGTTCCTCGGTGAGCACGGCGCAGGCGTCGACCAGGTGCTCGCAGGTGTCGAGGATGAGCAGCGCCGTCTTGTCCTTGAGGTACGCGGCGAGCGCGTCCTGCGCCGGCAGCGCGGTCTGCTCCGGCAGGTCGAGCGCGGCGGCGACGGTGTTGGCCAGCAGCCGCGGGTCGGCGAGGGCGGACAGCGGTACGAGGGTGACGCCGCCGGGGAAGCGGGCGCGCAGCCGGTGCGCGCCCCGCACGGCGGTGCGGGTCTTGCCGACACCGCCCGGCCCGGTGAGCGTGACCAGGCGGGCCTGCCGCAGACAGGCGTCGAGCAGCCCGAGTTCCTGCCGGCGGCCGACGAAGCTGGTGGCTTCGGCGGGCAGCTCACCGGCGCTGCGGTTCCTCATCGTGGTCCCCCGGAGGTCGGTGACCGGCTGGCGGCGTACGACCGGCGGCCGTACCAACGACGACCGTAGGGGGCGCGGGGGCGGGCGTCGGAGCGAGCCCGCGGGATTCAACCGAACGGGGGGCGCGAGAGTGCGCCGTGTCCGCCGGTCGGAAAAGGGGTGCGAGGCGCGGCTCGACCGCCCAGCGCAGGGCCCGGCGCACGGGCGGGGTGCACAGCAGCGCCATGCCCGCGGCGGCGGCGAGGGTGACGGCGACCGGACCGGCGGGTGTGGTGAGCCACGCCGGCTCGTACCAGCCGCCGTAGCGGGCCCCCTGGGTGGCGAAGGCGTGCAGCAGATAGCCGTAGAGCGTCCCCCCGCCCAGCACGGTCCACCACAGCCGCCGCGCGGGCACCCAGGCGAGGAACGCCGCGGCCAGCAGCAGCGAGCAGCAGAAGAGCACGGGCGCGGCGAGCAGCCCGGTGGTCCCGGAGTGGCCGATCTCCTGGGCGGCGGTGCTGCGGTAGAGCCAGCGCCGGTCGGTGTGCGGGCCGAGGAGGTATGCGGCCACCGGTGCCGCGAGGAGGACCGGGGCGGCCAGGATCCGCGCCTCGCGCCGCCGCAGCAGCCGCAGCCGCTCCGGGGCGCAGGTCAGGCCGAGGACGAAGAACGGCAGGAGTTGCAGCACCCGTTGCAGCTCCAGGTCGTTGCCGATGTCGGGGGTGGCGGTGGCCAGCGCCGCGACGGCCAGCGCCACCGGCAGCGGGTGGCGCAGCGCGGTCCACAGCGGCACGGAGAGCCGCCAGACGAACAGCGCGAGCAGGAACCACGTCACGCCCCAGGGGTCGAGCAGGCTGAAAGGGCTCGCGTTGTCGCCGGCGTGGCGGCCGAAGAGCGTGTACGCCGTCTCGAAGATCAGGTACGGCACGACGAGTCCGGTGATCAGCCCCCGGGCCCGGCGGGGCGAGCCGTCCTGGCCACGGGAGAAGTAGCCGGAGATCAGCACGAACACGGGCATGTGGAAGGCGTAGACGGTCTCGTACGCCGCGGCGACCGCCCGGCTGCCGTCCACCAGCGGCTCCCAGGCGTGCCCGCACGCGACGAGCACCACCGCCAGGAACTTGGCGTTGTCGAAGTACGGGTCCCGGGGTGCGCCGGGGCTGTCCTTGCCGTTGCCGCTCACCACTCTTCCCTATCATGCCGATGGGAATAATAGGGAAACTGTCGCGGCCGGTGCCGCGCGCTCCCGGACTCCCCGGCCGCCACCCGCGCTTCAGGGCGCGCGGACGATCTCGTACAGTGTCGGCCGACCCTGCCGAGGAGCGCGCATGACGGCCGACGCCCGCCGCACGGACCCCGCCCTCGGCGCCACCGCACCCGTATCCGGCGGCCCGCCGGGCGGCTCGCGGCGGTGGATGTGGCTGGCCGCCTGGCCCGTCGTCGCCGCGCTCGCCCTCTCCAACGAGCCCGCGCCGCTGTACGTGCTGTGGCAGGGCAGGTTCGGCTTCTCCGCCGCCACGATCACGCTGATCTACGCCGCCTACATCGGCGGCCTGCTCGTCACCCTGACGTTCGCCGGCACCCTGGCCGACCGGTACGGGCGCAAGCCGGTACTGCTTCCGGGACTGGCGCTGTCGCTCACCGCCGCGGTGCTCTTCGCCACCGCGGAGTCGGTCGCCGTGCTGGGCGTGGCCCGGCTGCTGAGCGGGTTCGCGGTGGGCGCGGTGCTGGCGGCGGGGATGGCTGCCGTGGCGGACCTGGCGCCGCCGGGGCACAAGCAGTTCGGCGGGCTGGTCGCGTCCGCGTCGATGGTCGGCGGGGCGGCGCTGGGGCCGATGCTCGCCGGGGTGCTGTCGGAGACGCTGCCGCACCCCACGCGGCTGGTGTTCGTGGTGCAGGCGGGGCTGCTGCTGGTGGCGCTGGCGGTGGTGCTGCGGATGCCGCTGTCCCGGCCGGGGGAGCAGCCGGGCGGGGCAGTGGCCGCCGGGACCGGGGGCCCGAGCACGGCGGACCCGGAGCCCCGGCGCCTCTGGCGGCTCGTGCGCATCCCGTCCGTGCCCCGCGCGCACCGCCGCACCCTGCTGCTGAGCCTCGCCGTCCTCGCCCCGGGCATGACCGCCACCGGCTTCGTGCTCTCCCTCGGCCCGGCCCTGCTGGCCGACCTGCTGGACAGCGACAACCGGGCGCTGGCCGGCGGCATGATCTTCCTGCTCTTCGCGGCGGCGACCGGCGTGCAGTTCGCGGTGCGGACCCTGCGGGTACGTGTCCTCTTCACCCTCGGCGCCGTCCTGACCACCGCCGGCATGGCGGCGCTGGTGCTGGCCACCGCCGTCACCTCGGTGCCGCTGCTGCTCGCCGCCGCGGTGCTGGCCGGGCTCGGCCAGGGCAGCGCGCAGCTCGGTGGGCTCAGCACGCTCAGCGCCCGGATACCGGCCACCCGGCTCGCCGAGGCCAACGCGGCGCTCACCGGCGGCGGTTACCTGATGGCCGGGGTGCTGCCGGTCGCCGCCGGGTACCTCAGCGACGCGGTGGGGCTGACGGCGGGCACCACGGCGTTCGGCATCGCGGTCGCCGTGCTGGTGTCGGCCGGTGCGGTGGCGGCGACCCGGCGCTGAGCCGCCGCCCCCGGCGCGTCACCACTCCGCGTACGAGCCGTCCGGGTGCCGCCACACCGGGTTGTGCCAGCTCTCCGCCGTCCCGTCCGCGGCCCGTACCGCCCGCTCGTCGATCTCCACGCCCAGCCCGGGCCCGGTCGGCCGCAGCAGATGTCCGGCGTGGAAGCGGAAGACCTCGGGGTCGGCGACGTAGTCGAGCAGTTCCGCCCCGGTGTTGTAGTGGATGCCGATGGACTGCTCCTGGATGAGGAAGTTCGGTGTGCAGAAGGCGAGTTGCAGGCTGGCCGCCAGCGCCAGCGGCCCCAGCGGGCAGTGCGGCGCGATCGCCACGTCGAACGTCTCGGCCAGCGAGGCGATCCGCCGGCACTCCGAGATGCCCCCGGCGTGCGAGAGGTCCGGCTGCAGCACCGCGACGCCCGCCCGCAGTGCAGGCAGCGTCTCGCCGCGCGAGAACAGCCGCTCGCCGGTCGCCACCGGCAGCGTCGTCGAGCCGGTGACCCGCTCCAGCAGATGTGTGTGCTCGGGCAGCACGGGCTCCTCCACGAACATCGGCGCGTACGGCTCCAGCACCCCGATCGCCGTGATCGCGCCCGCCGCCGAGAACCGCCCGTGGAAGTCGACGGCGAAGTCCCGCTCCGGGCCGAGCGCGTCGCGGGCGGCCTCCGCGCGTGCGGCGACCCGGCCCAGCTCCGCGACGGTCGGCAGCCGGTCCATCCGCCCGGAGGCGTTCATCTTCACCGCCGTGAAGCCCGCCTCCACCTGCGCGGCGACCTGGTCGCGCACCTCGCCGGGCTCGTCGCCGCCGACCCAGCAGTACGCGCGGGCGCGCTCGCGCACCGGGCCGCCGAGCAACTGGTGCACGGGCGCGCCGAACGCCTTGCCCGCCAGGTCCCACAGCGCCTGGTCGAGACCCGCGACGGCCGAGGAGAGCACCGGACCGCCGCGGTAGAAGGAGCCCTTGGTCATGAGCTGCCAGTGGTCCTCGATCCGCAGCGGGTCGGCGCCGAGGAGAAACTGCCCGGCGAGTTCGTGGACGGCCGTGCGGACGGTCGCCGCCCGGCCCTCCACGACCGGCTCGCCCCAGCCCACGAGGCCGTCGTCCGTCTCGATCCGGCAGAACAGCCAGCGCGGCGGCACGGCGAAGGTCTCGACCCGGGTGATCTTCAACTGCCTACTCCTTGACGCTGCCCTCGGTCAGCCCGGTCTGCCAGAAGCGCTGGAGGACGAGCATCGCGACGGCCAGGGGGATGACGGAGACGAAGGCTCCGCCGATGGTGTACTGCGTGAGTTCGGGCACCCGGTCCGCGGCCTGCTGCCAGGTGACCAGCCCGAGGGTGATCGGATACTTCCGGTCGTCGGAGAGCATCACCAACGGCAGGAAGTAGTTGTTCCAGATGTGTACGAACTGGAAGAGGAAGACGGTCACCAGCGCCGGGGTCATGATCCGCAGCACCAGCGAGAAGAAGATCCGCCCCTCGCCCGCGCCGTCCACGCGCGCCGCCTCCAGCAGCGTGTCGGGCACCGCCGCCTCCGCGTAGATGCGGCACAGATAGACGCCGAACGGGCTGACGACGCTGGGGATCAGGACGCCCCAGTAGGTGTTCGTCAGCTCCAGCTTGCTGAACATCAGGTACAGCGGCAGCGCCAGCGCCGTCGAGGGCAGCAGGACCCCGGCGAGGACGAACCTGAAGACCGCCTCCCGGCCCGTGAAGCGGTACTTGGCCAGCGCGAAGCCGGCCGCGGCGGACAGCAGCGTCGCCAGCACCGCGCCGACGCCCGCGTACAGCAGGGAGTTCAGCGTCCAGCGCAGGTAGACATGCCCGTCGTAGCTGAAGACCCGGCCCAGGTTGTCCCACAGCTGCGGGTCGTCGAACCACAGGCCGAAGGAGCCGTAGAGGCTGTCGTTCGACTTGGTGGCCGCGACCAGCAGCCAGTAGACCGGCAGCAGGAAGTACAGTGCGGCCGCCGTGAGCACGGCCACCAGGACGATACGGCCGGGGCGCGGCGCCCGGCGCGGGCGCGGTGCGGGTGCGGCGGGCGGGGATCCGGCCGCCGTGGTGCCGGTCGTGGTTCTCATGCCGGTGGCGCTCACCGCTCGCTCCTTTGCTTGCGGGTGACGAGGCTGAGGAATCCGAACGACAGCACCATGGCGACGACCGCGAGGATGACCGACTTGGCCGCCGCCAGATACAGGTTGGCGTTCGCGAAGGCGTCGAAGTACGCGCTGAGGTTGGGGGTGTAGTCGGTGGTGACGGCCGGGGCGACCTTCTTCAGCACCAGCGGTTCGGCGAAGAGCTGCATGGTGCCGATGAGGGAGAACACGGTGGTCAGCACGAGCGCCGGCCGCACCAGCGGGATCTTGATGCGCAGCGCCGTCTGCCACGGCCCGGCGCCGTCGATCCCGGCGGCCTCGTACAGCTCCTGCGGTACGGCCTTGAGCTGGGCGATGATGATCAGCATGTTGTAGCCGGCGAACTGCCAGACCACGATGTTGGCGATCGACCACAGCACGTGGTCGTAGCCGAGGAAGTCCGGCTGGAAGCCGAGGTCGCCGAGGACGGAGGTGACCGGGCTGACCCCGGGCACGTACAGGAAGCCCCACAGGATGGTGGCGATCACGCCGGGGATGCCGTACGGCAGGAAGTACGTGGCGCGCAGCAGTCCCGCCCACCGGTGGGAGACCTGGTCCAGCAGCAGCGCGAGCACCAGCGCCAGCAGCAGCATCACCGGCACCTGCACGATGCCGAAGAGCAGCACCCGGCCGAAGCCCTCGACGAACGTCTCCTGGTGCAGGGCGAGGGAGTAGTTCTCGAAGCCGGCGAAGCCGACGGTCGGCTCGCCCAGGCCCATCGGGCCGCTGCGCTCGACCTTCAGCATGCTCTGGTAGAAGGCGTAGAGGACCGGCACCACCATCGCGAACAGGTACAGGGCGAGGAACGGGCCGAGGAACGCCCACGCCTTGCGGTCGGGTCGGCCGCGGGGCTTGCCGCGAGCGGCGGTGCCGGACCGCGCCGGGCCCGGTTTCACGGATGTGCTCATCGCGCGCTCCTCGCCTTGAGCCCCTTGGCCCTCAGGTCGTCCACGAACGTGCCCTCGGCGTCCCTGAGGGCGTCCGCGAGCGAGCCGTGCCCGGCCAGGACGCGGCCGAAGGCGTCCTGGACGTGCGCGTACGACTGCGTCGTCGTCGGCGCGAAGCGCCAGGAGGTGTCGACGTTGCCGTCGGCGAGCTGGAAGACCTCGTTGTAGCGCTGCCCGCCGAAGAACGGGTCGGGCTTGCCGAGCGCGGAGTCCGCCAGCTCGATCCGCGCCGCGGGCCAGCCGTAGCCGGCGGCGATCAGCAGGTCGAGCGCCGCCGGGTCGGTGTTGAGCCAGTGGGCGAACTCCAGCGCCTCCACCGGATGCCTGCTGCCCTGGAGGATCGCGGTGGACGAGCCGCCCCAGTTGGACGAGGCGTGCGCGCCGCGCTCCCACTGCGGCAGTTCGGCGACCCGCCACCGGCCCTCGGTACGCGGCGCGTTGCCACGGATCAGGGCGTCGTACCACTGCGCGCCCGGCCAGGTGACGAGCTGCCCCGTCTGCAGGCCCTTGAAGAACGCGGACTGTGCGTCCTGGACGGGCGCCACGAGCCCGTCGGTGAGCATCCCGTCCCAGAAGTCGGCGACCTCAAGCGACTCGGGACCCGCGAGGTCGACCACCCAGGTGTCGCCCTCGGTGGTCACCCAGTGGGCGCCGCGCTGCCAGGGGAAGGCGGCGAACCACTGGGCGTTGGCGGGCGGGAAGGCGGTGATGAGGGAGCCGCGCTTCTTGATCTTCACCGCCGCGGCCCGGAATTCGTCCCATGTGGCCGGGACCTCGATGTCCCACTTGTCGAAGAGGTCCTGGCGGTAGAACAGCCCCATCGGGCCGGACGCCTGGGGGATCGCGTAGGTCCTTCCCGCGAACACCCCCTGCTGCCACTGCCAGTCGGTGTACGCGCCCTTCAGCTCGTCGGCGCCGTACTCGCTCAGGTCCGTCAGGCCGTTCACGAGCATGAACTCGGGCAGCGCGTAGTACTCCACCTGCGCCAGGTCGGGCGGATCGCCCGCGGTGAGGGAGGAGTGCATCTTCTGGTAGCCGCCGGAGGTGTTGGCCGGCACCATCTGCACGTCGACCCGCACGTCCGGATTCTGCTCGTTCCACAGCGCCACGGCCTTCTGCAGCGGCACCCAGGTCCAGAAGGTCAGCGTGACCTTCTGCCCCGGCCCGCGCCTGGTCGCCGTGGTCGTACGGGCCGCGCCGACCTTCTCGCCGCAGCCCGCCAGTGCGGGCGCGGCGGCCGCCGCCGCGCCCCACGCCAGGATCTTCCTTCGGGTGGGCATCCGACCTCCTTGTCAGTGCGCTCCTCAGGACCGGAAAATCACGACCCCCCGGGCGGGCAGGTCGACGGAGGCGACCGGGCCGGCCGCGGGGTCCGCGCCGTCGCCGGCGAGCACGGGCATCGGCTCCGGCAGGGTCACGGTCGCCGTACCGGCGCCGTGGTTGAGCAGGAAGAGGAACCGCCCGTCCGCGCCCTCGCGCACGGTGGCCTGGACGCCCGCCGGCAGCCCCGGCAGCACCGGCGCCACCCCGGCCCCGGCGCGCACCCGGTCCACCAGGCCGCGCATCTGTGCCGCCGGCAGCCGGGTGCCGGCGTACCAGGCGACTCCGTCCCCGTACGCGTGCCTGGTGAGCGCCGGCCGCCCGGCCAGCTCACCCGCGCCGAACGCCGCGACCTCCTCCGCGCCTTCGAGGTCGATCGCCTCGGACCACAGGTCTCCGCTGCCGGTCAGTGCCCCGGTCAGCGGCAGGCGCTGCCCCTCGGCCAGCGGCCAGAACTCCTCCACGCGCAGTCCCAGCACCTCGCGCAGCGGCGCCGGGTAGCCGCCGAGGTGGACGCGGTCGCAGTCGTCGGAGATGCCGGTGAAGTACGAGACGAGCAGATGCCCCCCGGCCCGGACGAACTCCGTCAGCCGGGCACCCGTCTCCGTGCTCATCAGATACAGGTTCGGCACCACCACGAGGCGGTACGCGGACAGGTCGCGGTCCGGCGGCACCACGTCGCACTCCACGCCCGCCTCGAAGAACGGCCGGTAGTGCCGGCGCAGCGTCTCGGCGAAGTCCAGGTCCGCCGACGGGTGCGAGCCCTGCTCCAGCGCCCACCAGCTGTGCCAGTCCGCGAGCAGCGCCACCTCCGGGCGCGAGCGCGCGCCCGCGAGCTGCGGCACGGCGGCCAGTTCCCGGCCCAGCGCGCGCACCTCGCGGAAGATCCGGGTGTCGGTACCGGCGTGCGGCACCATCGCCGAGTGGAACTTCTCGGCGCCGCCGGGGGTCGCCCGCCACTGGAAGTACAGCACCGCGTCCGCGCCCTGCGCGACCGCCTGCCAGCTCCACAGCCGCATCGTGCCGGGCGGCTTGGGGCTGTTGCGGGCCCGCCAGTTGACGGCGCTGGGCGCCTGCTCCATCAGCATCCACGGGCGCCCGCCGCCCGCCGAGCGGGTCACGTCGAAGGCGAGGGCCGCACCGATGTGGGTCTCGGGGTCGTACGGGTCCTGGTAGAAGTCCAGCGCCTGGACGTCCTCGTGCGCGGCCCAGGCGTACGGGTCGACGGGCTTGTGCAGCGGCATGTGGTTGGTGGTGACGGGCACGTCGGGGGTGATCCGGCGCAGCGCCGCCTTCTCGGCGAGGTAGCACTGCAGCAGCGCGTCGTCGCAGAAGCGGGCGTAGTCCAGCACCTGGGCCGGGTTGGGGTGGGTGGGGCTGGTGCGCGGCGGGAGCACCTCCTCGAAGGTGCCGTAGCGCTGCGACCAGAAGGTGGTGGCCCAGGCGGTGTTCAGCGCCTCGACGGTGCCGTAGCGCTCGCGCAGCCAGCGGCGGAAGTCGGCGGCGGAGACGTCGCAGTAGCACCGGGGGTTGGAGCAGCCGTACTCGTTGCCGATGTGCCAGCTGTCCAGGGCGGGGTGGGTGCCGTAGCGGGTGGCCAGCTCGGTGACCAGGCCCACGGCGTGCTCGCGGTAGACCGGGCTGGAGGGGCAGAAGTGCTGGCGCGAGCCGGGCCACTTGCGGATGCCGTCGGCGTCCTGCGGCAGCATCTCGGGGTGCCGGTCGGTCAGCCACGGCGGCGGGGAGGCGGTCATGGTCGCCAGGCAGACGCGGATGCCCGCGCCGTGCAGGTCGTCCAGCACGCGGCCGAACCACTCGAAGTCGTACGCGCCGGGCCGCGGTTCGACCAGCGCCCAGGAGAAGATCCCGGCCGTGACCATGGAGACCCCGGCCTCCTTCATCAGCCGGATGTCCTCGGCCCTGACCTCCTCCGGCCAGTGCTCGGGGTTGTAGTCGCCGCCGAAGTGGATGCGCCCCACGCTGCCTCCGCCCCTCTTGCTCAATTCTTAAATTACGAATTAACCTTGCGGGCAAGGTAGAAGTGCCGCGGCAGATCCGTCAACACCCGGAGCGTGACCTCGTGACAGCAGCCGGAGCCAGGCGACTTCCGCACACCGACCGGTTCGCGGGCCGCACCGCCGTCGTCACCGGAGCCGCCGCCGGCATCGGCGCGGCCACCGCCCGCCGGCTCGCCGCCGAGGGCGCCGCCGTCGTCGTCGCCGACATCGACGGCGACCGGGCGGAGGCCACGGCCGCGGAGATCCGCGCCGCGGGCGGCACGGCGGCGGCCGTCGTCGCGGACGTGGCCGAGGAGGACGGCTGGGCGCGGATCCTGGCCGCGGCCGGGGACTTCGGGCCCGTCGGCGTCCTCGTCTCCAACGCCGTCGCCGTCGACGTCGCCCCCGCGCACGAGACGACGCCCGCGTCCTGGCGGCGCCAGGTCGATGTCGGGCTGACGGCCGCGTTCCTCGGCTTCCGCGCCTGCCTGCCGGGGCTGCGTGCGCAGCAGGGTGCCCCCGGCGCCGCGGTGCTGGTCTCGTCCGTGCACGCCAGGCACGGCATCCCCGGCCACCCCGCGTACGCCGCCGCCAAGGGCGGGCTGCTGTCGCTGGCCGGCCAACTGGCCGTCGAGTACGGCCCGTCGGTGCGGGTGAACACCGTGCTGCCGGGGCCCGTGCTCACCCGGCTCTGGGACCGCGTCCCCGAGGAGGACCGCAGGGCCAGCGCGGCGCAGACCGCCGCGGGGCGGCTGGGTGCGCCGGAGGAGGTGGCCGCCGCGGTCGCCTTCCTCGCCGCGCCCGAGGCGTCCTACGTCACCGGCGCGAGCCTGGTCGTGGACGGGGGCTGGAGCGTCGTAAAGTCATCGGCCTGAGCGGGGGCGCCGCGGGGGACGGCGGGGCGCACGGGACGTGAGGGAGGAGCGAGCGGCCATGGCGGGTTACGCGCGCCGCGGGGTGCACGGGCAGACGGTGGAGACCCTCGCGCACCGCGTACTGGGGGGTGAGATCGCCGAGGGCGCCACCCTCGATCTCGCCGCGCTCCAGGCCGAACTGGGGGTCAGCCTCACCGCGTTGCGCGAGTCGCTGAAGGTGCTGGCGGCCAAGGGCATGGTCGACGCCCGGCAGAAGCGCGGCACCTTCGTCCGGCCGCGCGCCGACTGGCACCTCCTCGACGCCGACGTGCTGCGCTGGCGCTTCGAGACCGCGGGCCGGCAGCAGGGCGAGGGCGCCGCCGCGCGGGCCGCCTCCCCGCTGCTGCGCGACCTGGACGAGGTGCGCGGCATCGTCGAGCCGGCGGCTGTCCGGCTGGCCGCGGTGCGGCGCACCGCGGCGGACCTGGCGGCGCTGGAGGCGGCGCTCACGGCGATGGCCGGGGCGCGGGACGGCGCGGCCGAGGCCGTCGCGGCGGACCTCGCGTTCCACCGCGCCCTGCTGGCCGCCTCGCACAACGAGCTGCTGGAGCGCATGGATCAGGTCCTCGCCAGCGGACTGGCCGCCCGCGACCGCCTGGTGCACGGCCCGGGACACCACCCGCGGGATCCCGTGCCGGGCCACCGCGCCGTGCTGACGGCGATACGGGCCCGGGACCCGCACGCCGCGGAGGCGGCGATGCACCGGCTCCTGGCGCAGGCGGCCCGGGACCTGGCCGAGCTGTCCGCCGTCCCTCCGCCGGCACCCGGCCCCGAGCCCGCGCCGTCGGTCACGGACCGGGCGGCCGGGGCGTAGCCCGTACGACGCACGCGCCCCGCCGCGCGGAGATCCACGCGACGGGGCGGCAGCAGACTTTCCGCGGGCCCGGGCCCCCCGGAATCAGTACCAGTTGTTGGCCTGCCAGAACTCCCAGGCACCGCACGGGCTGCCGTAGCGTTCGTTCATGTAGTCCAGGCCCCACTCGATCTGGGTGACCGGGTTGGTGCGCCAGTCGGCGCCGGCCGAGGCCATCTTGTCGCCCGGCAGCGCCTGCATCAGGCCGTACGCGCCGGAGCTGGGGTTCGTCGCGGTGTGGTCCCAGCCGCTCTCCCGCTCCACGATGTTGCTGAAGCAGGTGAACTGGTCGGCGGGCACGATCTCCCGGGCCGCGGCCTGGATGCCGGACTCGGTGGTCGGGACGCTCGCCTGCGACGCCTCGGTGGCGCCGCCGGAGCTCCCGGAGGACGACGAGCCGTTCGGGTCGATGGACGTGTCGACCTTGCCGCCCTGGGTGTCGACGCGCAGTTCGGTGCCGACCTTCAGCGCGGCCGGGTTGTCGCCGATCGCCTTCTCGTTGTCGACGTACACCCGCTGCCAGCCGCCGGGCACGTCGTACTTCGCGGCTATCTTCGCCAGCGTCTCGCCGGCGCCGACGGTGTGCTCGACGTAACGCTGCTGCTTCTGCTCGGTCTTGGCGGCGGTCTGGTCGGCCTCGGCGGGCTTGCTCCCGGCCTTCTCGTCCCCGAGGTCCAGCTCCTGGCCCGGGAGGATCAGGTGGGGGTTGTCGCCGACGGCTTCCTTGTTGGCCTCGTACAGCTTCTGCCAGTCGGGCCCGAAGCCGTTGTCCTCGGCGATCTCCGAGAGGGTGTCGCCCTTCTCGACCGTATAGGCGTGGGCGGCGGTCGCCGCGATTCCGCCGGCGACGGGCAGGGCTATGCCCACCCCCGCGGCGGCGGCATAACGGCGGGTGGAGCGCGACTTGGGCGCGCGCCGGGTGCCGGTTCCGGCCATGGTGGCTCGCTCTTTCTCCGACGCCTGCGAGGTGAGCTGTCGGGTTCGGGCTGGAGTTGCCCGGCCGCGTCGTGCTGTGCGGCTTCACCCCGAGTCGGGGAGTGCGGTGCGGTCCTGCCACCGTGCTCCGGCCGACGGAGAAGTGGTTCCCCCGCTCCTGCCCGAACGGCTGTGGGGACGACGGATCCGGGCTCCGACGGGCAGGATTCGGCGTACCGGAGCGCGGTGCTCGCGTCTGCGAACGTCTCGGACACTAGGAGATCGAACGGCAGATCACAAGAGGATCACGAGGATCGACGCATGCTCTGACGCTCCGTGGTGACGCGCGCACGCGTGGGGCGGCTGTGGCGCGTGTGACGTTCGGCATGTACGCCGAGTCGCAACTCCTCCAACAGAGGCTGCCCCGCGGGGACGACGAGACCGTGCACCCCGCGCTCCGCGGCGCCGGCGAGGGCGGTCCGCCAGGCGTCGGGACCGGCGGGTGCCGCCACCGGGGTCCAGCGCCCCGCGCCCGGCTCCTCGTAGCCGGGACCGGCGGGCGCGAGCCGGCGGAAGGCGGGCACCGCCGGGGCGACGGCGCCGAGTTCGGCGCACCGCCGGGAGTCGGCGGCGAGCGCGAGCCGGCCGCCGCTGAGCAGCACGACGGTGGCCAGCGCCCGGGCCAGCAGCGCGGCCTGCGGGACGCTGACGGGCAGCGCGACGACCAGCCGCGCCCGGCCGGTGGCGGCGGCCAGGGCGGCGGCGAGCGCCAGCACGTCGTGCGCCGGGTCGGGGCCGCCGTCCAGCCACAGCGCGTCGGCGCCCGCGGCCTCGTACGCCGCGCACTCCGCGAGCCAGTCCGCGGGCTCGTCCAGCAGCCGGGGGAGCAGCACTCCGACCTGGACCGGCCGCGTGGCGGCGTCGGCAGGCGGGGGTGGAGATGCGCTCATCGCGGGCCTCCCCGGGTGGCTGACGAGGGCCATCGGGGGCATACCGTACGCCCATACGTCGCGGAAGGCAGCGGTGCGGACACCCACGGTTCATGATTTCTGGAATTTCATCTGCCGTGCCCCGGGGCGGTGTTGCGCGTCCGTACCCCGGCAAACGCCGAGGGAGGGGACCCCCCCGGGGTGTCCCCTCCCTCTCTGTGCTCCCGGCCGGTGGCCCATGTCAGTGCACGTGGGCCACACCCCCGTTCGCCGGGATGGGCTCGCCGTCCTGACCGGACGGCGAGTGGACCGGGCGGCGCGGCTGCAGGTGCGCGGGCACCGCGCCGGGCGCGGTCATGCGAGGCTCCGCGAGAGCAGGAAGTCGGCCTTGCCCGCCTTGGCGCCCTCGATGAACGCGTCCATCTCACCGGGGGTGTAGATGAGGGCGGGACCGTCGGGGTGCGCCGAGTGCCGTACCGCGATCCGCCCGTCCCGCAGCTTCATGGCCTCGACGCAGTTGCCGCCGTTGCCGCCGCTCCACGGCTTGTGCCAGCCCTCGGTGCCGAGGTCCGCCGCCGGCATGCCGTTGTAAATGCGTTCCATTCACAGCTCCTTGCGGAAGTCCCGGAGGATTTCCTTCGTGCGTTTTGCCGTCGCCGCCTGGGCCGCCATGTGGTCCAGGGCGGCGAGGTGTGTGGCCACCTCGTGCCGGCCGTCGAGGTAGACGGCGCCGGTGAGGTACTCGGTGTAGATCATGTCCGGCAGCTCGGGCATGGCGAACCGGAAGAGGACGAAGGGGCTGTACGTGCCCGGATGGTGGCCGGTGCGGAACTCCGCCATCTGGAGCGTGACGTTGGGCAGGGACGCGATGTCGAGGAGCCGGTCGACCTGCGCGCGCATCACCTCGCCGTCGCCCACCGGCCGGCGCAGGACCGTTTCGTCCACGATGGCCCAGAACCGGGGTGCGTGCTCGCGGGTGAGCAGCTCCTGACGCTCCATGCGCAGCGCGACGTGCCGCTCGATCTCCGCGGGCGCGACCCGGCCGAGGGAGCCGACCTTCAGCACGTGCCGCGCGTAGTCCTCGGTCTGCATCAGACCGGGCACGAAGTGCGGCTCGTACGACCTGATGAGCGACGCGGCGCCCTCCAGGCTCACGTACATGCTGAACCAGTCGGGCAGGATGTCGTGGAAGTGCTGCCACCAGCCGGGCTCGTTGGCCTCCTCGGTCAGCGAGACGAAGGAGTCGATCTCCTCCTGGTCGATGCCGTACGCCTGCAACAGCAGTTGCACGTACGGCACCTTCAGCGCGACCTCGGCGGTCTCCATCCGGCGCACGGTGGCGGGGGCGACGCGCAGTGTCCTGGCGGCTTCCTCCCGCTTGAGCCCGGCCCGCTCGCGCAGCTCCTGGAGCCTTTTGCCGAGCACGACCTGCCCCACGGTCGGCGCGGACCGCGGTTCGCTCACGCCATACCTCCCTGTCGGAACTGCCTCAAGCAGTGTGCCACGCCCGGGGCTTGGCGAACACAGTGCAACAGTAACTCTGAAAAATTCACAGTGGGGGTTGCCAAGTGGCCGCGCCAGGGCCATAGTTTGGGATGTGAGCCAGTCCACACAGCCGCATTACACGGGGGTCGTGACACAGGATCCCGGCTTGCCGGGATCCCGTTCGGGGGTCGATGCGGTGCGGTGCGGTTTCGAGGTGCCAGGTCAGGCGGACGCCGTTACGGTCGCCCGCCGGCTGGCCCGCGAGCAACTGCACCGCTGGGGGGTGGAGGGCGAGGTGGGTGACAGTGCCACCCTCGTCCTCTCGGAACTGGTGACCAACGCACTGCTGCATACGGGGAGTCGGCGCATAGGGTGCGAACTGCGCTGCAGCGCCGACCGCCTGCGGCTGGCCGTCACCGATCAAGGTGTCGAGCCGGGAAGCCTGCGGGTGCAGCGGTCGTCCGCGGACGAGCAGGGTCGGGGGCTCCTGCTCGTCACCGCGGTCAGCAGTAGCTGGGGGGCATACGACGCGCGGCCCGGCCCGGGCCTGGTGGTCTGGGCGGAGCTGCAGCGCGAGGTGCCGGCGGCCGGGGGGGCCGCCGCGCCGCGCGCTTCCGCCGCCCGTACGGGGGCCGGCCCCGCGGCCGGTGAGCGGGCGGCCGGATGATGCGCACCGAGCCCGGCGGCCGGCTCCGGCTGGCCGTGCCGGGCGCGGGCGCCTCATCCCTCGGCTGTGACGCGGTCGGCGTGCCGCAGCGCATCGGCTACGACGTGATGGCCCGGCTTTCGCGCGTGGGCTGCGTCTTCGCCGACGGTAGCCGGTGGTGGTGGATCGTGCCGGCCGGCTCCGACCTCGGCCTGCAGTGGCCGCGGAGCGTGCACTACGCCCCGGGCGCCGATATCTCGGGGGCGGCCGCCGGCACCGGCGGGCCGGCGGCCGTACCCCGGCTGGTCCACCGGCCGGCCGACGGGGTGCCGTACACGCCGCCGATCCCGCTGTTCCTGGTGGTCTGCCGGAGTACGGGCGTCGAGCCCGCCTGGTCCTGCGACGTCGCCTGGGCGGCCGCGGGCCGCAGCGACGCCGCCTGAGCACCCGCGGCGGCCCGGCCGGCGGGCACCTCCTTGTTTCGGTTGCGGGGGAGGAACCCGCGGCCGGCCCGCCGCGGGAATGAGGAACCGCGGGCCGCGCCGCCGCCGGCGGCGCGGGTCCCGCGGATCGTGCCCTTCGTACGGGTGGTCTCCAGTCTGCGGTGACGGGGTTCAGCAGTCCCGGCCGCGCAGCGCCACCATCGCGTCGTAGCTGGTCTCGGCCGCCCAGATCGAGCCCTGCGGCTCCTGCGGACCGCGGTCCTGCTCCCAGAAGTACAGCGGCAGCCCCGGCGCCCGCAGCCCGCTGAAGAAGCGGCGGAAGTCCAGCTCGCCCTGGCCGAAGACGACGTCGCGGTACTGGTTCGTCAGCGCCGGGTCCCGCACGCCGTCCTTGACGTGGAAGGCGATGTAGCGCTGCGGGGCGGCGTTGACGTAGTCCAGCGGGTCGAACTCGCCGAGCTGGTCGCGGAAGCGGACCGAGGCGCCGAACGCCCAGAGGATGTCCAGCTCCAGGAAGACGTACCGCGGGTCGGTGCCGCTCAGGAAGAGGTCGTGGCGCCGCTTGCCCGGCCGGTCGGTGACCGGGCCGAACTCGTTGGTGTGGTTGTGCTGGTAGACCTTGAGCCCGTAGCCCCGGGCCACCTCGCCGGACTCGTTGAAGCGGTCGGCGCCGGCCTGGATCTCCGCCGCCGTACGGCCGGGGAAGTCGCTGGCGGTGCCGACGTAGTCCATGCCGAGCGCGGCGGCGTTCTCGAACTCCCGCTCGCGGGTGCCGGCGTTGAGCAGCGCGTCGAGCCCGAGGTGGGCGCCGCCGGCGTGCAGGCCGTTGTCGTCGAGCAGCTTGCGGAGCTTGGGGACGGTCATGTCCGGCTCGGCCGGCGAGGTGTAGCCGGCGAACTCGATGTGCTTGTAGCCGATCGCGGCCAGCTCGGTCAGCACGGGCGTGAAGCCGCGCTGCTGGATCTGGTCGCGGACGCTGTAGAGCTGCAGGCCGATACGGCCCCGGGGGATCAGGCCGCCGGGGCCGCCCGCCTGGGCGGCGGCGGGGGCCGTGAAGGCTCCGGCGCCCGCGGCGACGGCGGCGGTACCGGCGGCGGCCCTGAGGAATCCACGGCGGTGCAGGCTGGGCTTGCTCATGTGGTGTCTCTCCTGCGAAGTTCGGGTGTGGACGGGGTGGGAACCGCGGGGTGGCGTACGCGCGCACGCCACCCCGCGCCGTACCGGAGGGTCAGGGGACGACCTTCATGACCGCCCGGTCGCTGCCGATGAGGCCGCCCGGGTCGGTGTACTCGGCGACGAACACGCCGGTGACGTTGCCCTCGGAGGGGTCGTGGCCCGCGACGGGCTCGGTCTGGATCGTGCCGGTGCAGCCCGCGGTGGTGCTCTGCGGGTGGCCGTGTGCGTCATGGCCCACGATGTAGTGCACCTGGACCTTGCTGCAGTCGACCTCGGCCTCGTCGGTCACCGCGACCTCGAACTGCACCGCGTCGCCGAAGTGGAACTCCTGCTGGTCGACGGGCTTGACGAGGGTGACGACCGGGGCCTGGTTGCCCACGGTGATGTCGACGTCCTTGTACGCCGCCCGGCCCTTGCTGTCGGTGACCTTCAGGGCCGCCTTGTAGGTGCCGTCCTCGTCGTACGTGTGCGAGGGGCTGACGTCGGTGGAGTCGGTCCTGCCGTCACCGTCGAAGTCCCAGGCGTAGCGCACCTGGTCGCCGTCCGGGTCGGTGGTGCCCGCGGCGGAGAACCCGACGGTCAGCGGTGCGAGGCCCTTGACCGGCGTGGCGGCCAGCGCGGGCTTCGGCGCGTGGTTGCCGGTGCGGCCGATGTAGTCGATCCGCGAGAGCTGCGCGTCCGGGTTCTCGGAGAAGTACCCGTCCCCGTACTCCAGGACGTAGAGGGCGCCGTCCGGGCCGAACTCCAGGTCCATGGGGTTGTCGACGGGCGGCTGCCCGACCCCTTGGGCGACCGGGTTGACCGCTTCCACCGCGCCGGAGGCGTCGAGCCTGAACTCCTTGATGTAGTCCCGGCCCCACTCGGCGAACAGCGGCGTCCCGTCGTAGTACCGCGGCCAGGCCACGGCCCGGTTCCGCACCTCGGTCGCCGGCTTGTACTCGTACGCCGGTCCGGCCATCGGGGCGATACCGCCGGTGCCCAGGCCCGGGAACTCCGCGGACTGGCCGTAGGAGTACCAGACCTCCGGCTGCTCGACCTCGGGCAGCTCGGTGCGGCCCGTGTTGTGCGGCGAGGTGTTCACCGGCTTGGCGCAGTCGAACCGCGCGCCGGAGGTCTTGGTGGCGAAGTCGTAGTCGTTGTACGGCATCTTCGCGGTGGCGCAGTACGGCCAGCCGTAGTTGGCGGGCTCGTCGAGCACCAGCCACTTGCCCTGCCCGGCGGGGCCGCGGGTGTCGCTGGCCGCGCGGGCGTCGGGGGAGTAGTCGGCCACGTAGACGTCGTCGGTCTGCGGGTCGATCTCCATCCGGTACGGGTTGCGCAGGCCCATGGCGTAGATCTCCGGCCGGGTCTTCTCGGTGCCCGGCTTGAAGAGGTTGCCCCTGGGTATCGCGTACGAGCCGTTGTCGCGGACCTTGACGCGCAGCACCTTGCCGCGCAGGTCGTTGGTGTTCCCGGAGGTCCGCTGGGCGTCGAACGCCGGGTTGCGGCCGTCCCGTTCGTCGATCGGCGTGTAGCCGTCGGACTCGAACGGGTTGGTGTCGTCACCGGTGGTCAGATACAGGTTGCCGTCGGAGTCGAAGGCGATGTCGCCGCCGACGTGACAGCAGATGCCGCGGTCCACCGGGACCTGCAGGATCTTCTGCTCGGTGGTGAGATCGAGGGTGTCGCCCTTGAGCTTGTACCGGGAGAGCTGCAGGTGGCCCTTGTAGCGGTCCCAGTCCGCCTGCGTGCCCTGGAAGGGCGCGTCACCCTCGTTGACGGGGGTGTCGGGGTCGTCGACGGGGGTGTCCAGCGGCGGCGAGTAGTAGAGGTAGACCCACTTGTTCTCGCTGAAGTCCGGGTCGATGGCGACGTTCTGCAGCCCCTCCTCGTCGTGCTGGTACACGTCGAGCTCGGCGGCGACCTTGTTCACGCCGGTGTCCGGGTCGTTGAGCCAGACCTTGCCGGCGCGGGTGACGTGCAGGACCCGCTTGTCCGGCAGGACGGCGAGGTCGAGCGGCTCGCCCGGGCGGTCGTTGAGCGTGATCTTCTCGAAGGCGTTGTCCGGTGGCGGCTGCTCGGCGGCTTGCGGTGCCACCGCGGTCGCGCCGGGCGCGACCAGCAGCGCGGCACTGACCGCGCCGGCGGCCAAAAGGGCCAGTCTACGTAGCATTTCCCCTCCCAGGGGCTGGACGACAAGGCGGCTGGACACGCTCCTGGGTGGTCGGCCCGTTCGCGCCGTCCTTGATCGGCCCGCGCGCTGCGGCTCGTGCGCGGCTGTACGTCCCCCCGCCGTCCACGTCCCGACATGTGACGGCGGCCGGTTGGAGATTAGACCTCTTCCGACGCAACGCCAATGCCTACGACCAGATTTGGCACGACTTTGTCTTTGGAAAGAGCAAACTAGGGTGGGGTCGCGGACGGTTCGGCCCCGCCGGGCAGGGAGGGAGCGCCTGGCGGGGCCGTACCGGAGTCGAGTGGGCGGGCGTCGCGGGCTCAGCCCGGGGACGGGCTGCCGGCGGGCACCTCCGACGCCTGGCGCTGCCGCGGCAGCAGCACCGGTGCTTCCTGGTGGTGCAGGACGACGTTGCGCACGGGGTGGGCGATCTCGATGCCCTCTTCCCGGTAGCGCAGTTGCAGCCGCTTGATGAACTCGTGCTTGATCCGGAACTGGTCGCTGAACTCGACGGCGCGCAGCACCACCGAGAAGCCGGCCCGCGAGTCGCCGAAGGTGTGGAAGCGGACCACCGGCTCGTACTCCGGCACGCCGCCCTCGACCGCCGCCATGACCTCGTGCGCCACCTCCACCGTCACCCGCTCGACCAGGTCGAGGTCGCTGGAGAGCGCCACGCCCGCCTGTACGACGATGGACAACTCCTGCTCCGGGCGGTGGTAGTTGGTCATGATGGTGCTGGCGAGCTGGTCGTTGGGGATGACGACGAGGTTGTCCGACTGGGTGCGGATCACGGTGTTGCGCCAGTTGATGTCGGTGACGTAGCCCTCCTCGCCGCTGCTGAGCCGGATGTAGTCGCCGACCTGCACCGTCTTGGAGGCCAGGATGTGCACCCCGGCGAAGAGGTTGGCGAGCGTGTCCTGCAGCGCCAGCGCCACCGCGAGGCCGCCCACGCCGAGGGCGGTGAGCAGCGGGGCGATCGAGATGCCCAGGGTCTCCAGCAGGATCAGCAGACCGATCGCCAGCACCGCGATGCGCGTGATGTTGACCAGGATGGTGGCCGAGCCCACCCCCTGCGAGCGGACTCCCATGAGCTGGGCGACCACCCGGGCCGCGGCGACGGTGACCGTCAGGATGAGCACGGCGACGACGATCTGGTCCACCGTGTGCTCGACCGGACGCTTCAGCGGCAGCGCGGCGGCGGCGATCGAGACGCCGCCGGCCAGCGCGCCCCAGGGGGCCATCGTGCGCAGCGCGCCGACGAGGATGTCGTCGCCGGCCCAGCTCGTCCGCGTCGCGCCCCTGCCCAGCCAGCCCAGCAGCACGCGCAGGAGCAGGCCGGCGCCGATGCCGCCGAGTATCGCGGAGCCGGCGACGACCAGATCGTGCAGAGTGAGGGCTCGGTTCACCTTGATACCTGTCTTCGTTCGGGAACGGGGTACGCCCGGACGCCTGTGCGATCCGGCGCGCTGGCCATCCTGCCGTATCCGGCGGGGGAGTTGGCCCCGAGGCCGAGGGAAGCGGACGATCCGGTCCCGTTTGCTTTCGTGCGGGCGGCGTGGCGGAGGCGGAAGTTCAGGGTCAGCCCTGAGGTACGGCCCGTACCGCGTGGCTACGGTGGTGTGCACCGGCTCCGCTCCGCGGCGGGCACGCGGGGATGCGCGGGGGACGAACGGGGGCGCGCGTGGGGGAACGCCGCGGAGCGGCGGCCGGCACCGCGGTCCCGGCGCGGCGCTCTGACGCGCGCGGCCGGCCGCGCGCGCCACCGGTCCGGGGCTGCCGCCGCGGGGGTGCGGCCTGCCCCGGCGGGGGCGTTCAGCCGCGCAGATACCTCAGTACGGCCAGCACCCGCCGGTGTCCCGAGACGTCCGACTCCAGGCCGAGCTTGGTGAAGATGTTCCGTACGTGCGTCTCGACGGTCTTGCCGCCGATCACCAGGTCGCGTGCGATGGCCTCGTTGGACCGTCCCTCGGCCATCAGCGCCAGGACGTCCCGCTCCCGCGCCGTCAGCCCGGCCAGCGGCTCCGCCGCCCGCGGCGACCGCATCAGGTGCGTGACCACCCGCGGGTCCACGACGCTCTGGCCGGCGGCCACCCGGCGCAGCGCGCCGGCCAGCTCGTCCGCGTCGGCGACCCGCTCCTTGAGCAGATAGCCGAAGCCGCGCGGATCCTCGGTGAGGGCCCGCACGACCGTGCCGGTCTCGACGTACTGCGACAGCAGCAGCACGCCCGTGCCCGGGTGCCGGGCGCGGATCGCGGCCGCGGCCCGCAGCCCCTCGTCGGTGTGGGTCGGCGGCATCCGGATGTCGAGCAGCACGGCGTCCGGGCGGTGCCGCTCCACCAGGGCGAGCAGCGGGTCCGCGTCGCCGCACTGCGCGGGGACCGCGACGCCGGCGTCGCCCAGCAGCCGGACGATGCCCTCGCGCAGGATGGCGGAGTCCTCGGCGACGATCACTCGCACGGCAGCTCCGCGACCACGCGCGTGCCGCCGCCCGGCGGGCTGTGCACCGTGAGCACCCCGCCCACCGCCGAGACCCGGTCGGCCAGCCCGCGCAGCCCGCCGCCGAGGTGGTCGTGCCGGGCGCCGCCGACGCCGTCGTCCACGGCCTCGACGACCAGCCGGCCGTCGCGGTGGCGCGCGCTGACGCTGACGGCCCGGGCGCGGGCGTGCTTGGCGGAGTTCGCCAGCGCCTCGCTGACGGTGAAGTACGCGGTGGCCTCGACGTGCGGCGCGAAGCGCCGGTCCTCCGCGGCCACCACCACCGGCAGCTCCGCCCGCCCGGCCAGCTCGCGCAGCGCGGACGCCAGCCCGTCGCGGGTCAGCACCGCCGGGTGGATGCCGTGCGCCAGGCCGCGCAGCTCCTCGACGGCCAGCCTCAGGCTCCGCTCCACGTCGCCGACCGACCGGCGCAGCTCCTCGTCGGGGTGGTCCGCCAGGCCCTTCTCCACCCGGCGCAGCGTCATCAGCGCGAAGACCAGGCGCGCCTGCGCCCCGTCGTGCAGATCCCGCTCCAGCCGCCGGCGCTCGCTGTCCGCGGCCTCGACGACGCGGGCGCCCGCCGCTCGCGCCTCGGCCTGCAGCCAGACGTTCTCCAGCGCGAGCCGCAGCGCGGCGACCGCCGAGCGCAGCAGCTCCTCGTCCTCCGCCACCGCCGGGTCGTGGCGCAGCAGCGCCAGCGGGGCACCGCCGGCCGCGTCGATCCGGGTGCTGCCCGCCGCGGCCTCCTCGACGGGCTCGCCCGCGGCGTCCACGTACGCGCCCGCCTCGGGCCGCCACACGCCCAGCCGCAGCCCCGGGTCGCCCAGCACCGGCACCAGCGCCTCGCGCAGCCGGCCCGGGTCCGGATCGCCGCCGACCTCCATCACCAGGCCGCCGACCTCCGCGCGCTGCAGCCGCATGCGCAGCAGCCCGACGAGGAAGGCGAGCGGCACGGCGGTCTGCGCCACGTCGGAGAAGACGCCCACGGCGCCCTCGACCGGCTCGCCCGCGGGCACGAGCACCACGAGCACGTCCCACAGCAGGAAGGACGTGGCGACCAGCACGGCGAGCCAGGCGGGCAGCAGCGCGCGGCGGCGGGCGACGGAGGCGCGCCGCCAGCGCCGTACCACCGCCACCACGACGGCGACCGAGACGGCCCAGCCGATGGCGCGGAAGCCGGCGTCGAACGTGGGGAAGAGGTCTCCGAGCCCGGGGGTGAAGAGCGGGTTGGGGCCGCAGTCGCGGCAGGCGAGGTACGAGCCGCCGGGGTGGGCCGCCGGATCGAAGGCCAGGGTGCGCAGCAGACCGCCGGTGGCCACCAGGCCGTAGCCGAGGAGCACTATGCGGCGGGTGGCGGGGGAGTCGGTGCGGCCGTCGGGGTAGGCGAGGACGAGGTGGGCGAGGACGGCCACGTTCAGGCCCTCCCACCAGGCGCCGAGGGCGAAGAGCGCCGGGATCGTGGTGCCCTGCAGGTTGCCGAGGAACCAGGTGACGCCCACGGCGGCCATCAGCGGTCCGGTGGCGTTGGCGGGGCGCCGCCACCAGGCGGCCAGCCCGGCGCCCGCGTAGGCCCAGCCGACGGCGAGGTCGCGCAGGAGATCGGCGGTGGAGGCGCCGGTCCCGGCGTATGCCCAGGCGCCGACGCCGCCGGAGACGACGGCGGCCAGGGCGGCCGCCACCGTCCAGCAGCGCATGGCCTGCGTCGGTTCCCGGGAGTGCACGGGCCAACGCTAAGCCATCCGGAGGGGTGGATGGTGCCGCGAGAGGGCCGGGCGCCGGCCTCGGTGGGCCTTCTGACCTGGGGCGGGGCCCCGGAGAAGGTAGGGGGGACTACCGGAAGGGTGAATTCCGGTAGTCGATATGACGACCGCGCGCGGGAAGCCGGGACCCCGTCGCCCGGCGGGGGGAGAGAGAGTGCCGGACGGCGGGGTCCCGGGGATCACGCGCGCGGGGGCAGGCCGCGAGGGGGACGGTGCGCGGCGGGCCTCAGTAGGCGCCCCAGACGTTGTCGATCGAGCCGTAGCGGTCGGCGGCGTAGTTGCACGCGGCGACGATGTTGGCGACCGGGTCGACGATGTTCTTGGTGGTGCCGGTCACGTGGTAGGCGTCGAACGTGGGCGGGATCACCTGCAGCAGGCCCTGCGAGGGGACGCCGTTGACGGCGTTGATGTCCCAGTTGTTGATCGCGTGCGGGTCGCCGCTGGACTCCCGCAGGATGTTGCGGTGGATCCCGTCGTACGTGCCGGGTATGTCGTGGCGGTCCATGACGTCGAGCGCCTGCTTGATCCACTCGTCCAGGTTCGTGCCGGTCGTCGCGTGCACGGCGGACGGCGTGGACGGGGTGGAGTGAGCCGAGGCGGCGGCCGGGGCGGCGCTCTGCGGCGCGGCTGCGGCGGCCTGCGGCGCGACCGCGACGGTGAGGGCGACGGCCGCGGCGGCCCAGCCGCCTGCGGCCAGCAGTCGTCGGCGGGCGGCGGCGGGACGCAGAAGGGTGGGAGCAGACATGTGAGCGGGTCTCTTTCCGTGTGCCTATGCGGGGGACTGTCGCCGAAGTCGGCAAAACCGGGCGACTTGGGAAGTTTTAACGGACACAAACCGGGAATGTCACGCACCCCTGTTACTACCGCTCATAGTGCGACAAGCCGGAAGGGATGCCTCATAGCTGAGGCGCCGGGCGCCCCCGTGCCGGGGGGCGGAGTACGACCGCGCTTCGTATGTGACGCAGCCCATGTGGGTGAGGTCACAAATGAAAGCGGGCTCTGAGCGTCAAAACGGACATTGCCGTCTCTTCGTCCGCAAACGGCCGGGAGGGGAGAGGCGCCCGAAGGCGGGGGGTCAGCCGGTCAGCTCCTTGGCCATCGGCGCCGGGAAGCTGACCACGAGCCCCTGCGCCGCGAGCCAGCCCTCCAGCCGCTCCGCCTCCGCCGCCACGGCCCGGCGGGCCTCCGCGCCGCGGTCGGCGAGCAGCCGGTGCACGACGGCGCCGTCCCGGCGCTGCGCCCAGGCACCGACGATCTCGCCGCGCCACCAGACCGTGGGCCCGGCGTTCCCGGCGCTGTCGAAGAGACTCGTGCGGTGGGCCGGGTCCGTGTACCAGGCGCGATCGCGCCAGCCCATCGTGGCCGGGTCGAGGCCGGGCAGCAGCGCCGCCCACGGACCGGGGTCCGGGTCCTCGCCGAGATCGCCCGGCAGCACGTAGCCGACGCCCGCGTCGAGCGCCACCTCCTCCGCCGCGATCTCCGCCAGCGCGTCCCGGACCTGGCCCGCCGGCAGCCCGGTCCACCACTTGACGTCCGCGAGCGTCCCCGGCCCGAACGCCGCCAGCCAGCGCCGCACCAGCTCGGCGCGCGCCCGCGCCGGATCCATCGGCGCCACCGGCGGCGCCACGGCGAAGCGGAACTGCCCCGACGTCCAGCCGCCGAGCGGCCGGGTGCGCCGGATCCGGCCCTCCATGCCCAGCACCCGTATGACCCCGCTGCCCGCCCGGGGGTGCGACTCGTACGACTTCCCCGGATAGAGGGTGTACGTCAGGCCCAGCTCCGGCACTGCCGCCGTGACCTCAGCCGCGCTCGCCTCGCCCAGCTCCGCGAGCGCGGCCAGCGCCCGGTCCTGCGCGGCGGCCAGCCACGCCTCGTCGTACTGCGGCCCGGCGGTGCCGAGCTGCTTCACCAGCAGCGCGCGCTCACGCGCGGCGACGGTCTCGCCGACCGCGAAACGGAACATGGGCACGAGGTCCGCGGGCACCACCCACAACGTGCGCCGCATGGCGTGCATGCGCTGCAGCGACCCCTCCTCGTACAGCGCACGGTCCAGCGCGGCGAGCGACGGCTCGCGCAGCCGGGCGCGGGCGGACAGCGCGACGGTGGGCGAATCGGTCGCGTGCAGCCCTGCGAGGGCCTCCGCCACCTCCTCGGGTGACGTGGCGCGGGACGGGCCGACGAGAAGCTGACGGTGCGCGAGCCGGGCGCGGCGCTGCGCGGTCGTGATCACCATGCGGCCACCCTACGAAGCGGGTCTGACACCGGGCCCGTACGCGCGGGCGCCGCCGGGCGAAGGGTGGCGCCGCACCTCTTGCCGGGGGACCGGGAGAAGCCGCGCCGGGGCCGCCCCGCGGGGGCCCGGCCCGCCGGCGCCCCGGCGGCCCCGCCGGGCCGTCCCCTCCTGTCCCTTTCCTGTCCCCTTCTAGTCCTCCCGGACCACCGCCACCGGGCACGGGGCCAGGTGCAGCACTCCGTGGCTGACCGGGCCCAGTTGTATGCCCGTCGCCCCCGCGCCCGCCGTCGCGTCCACGAGCGGGGTGCGGCGGGCGCCGAGGACCACCAGGTCCGCCTCGGCCGCCGCCGCGAGCAGGGTGTCGCGCGCCAGGCCCTCCGGCGACTTGCGCTGCAGCGGTACGTCCGGGTGGCGCTCCACCGCCGCGCGCACCGCACGGCCCAGCGCCCACTCCGCCTCCCGCATCCGCGGGTCCGGCGCCCCGCCCAGGGTGTGGGCGTGCGTGGCCACGCCCCGCTCCGGCGAGCGCCACGAGTGCACCGCCGTCACCGCGCAGCCGCGTGCCTGCGCCGCCCGGAACGCGAAGTCCACCGCCGCCGGCTCCGCCCCGTCGTTCCCGGTGCCGAGCACGACCCGGCCGAACTCGCCGCGCCGCGCCGCCCTCTCGCCCCGTACCACCACCACCGGGCAGGCGGCCCGCGCCGCCACCGTCAGCGCCACCGAGCCCAGCGGCAGCGCGTCGTGTCCGCCGCGGCCCCGGTCGCCGACGACCAGCACCGTGCCCTTCTCCGCCTCGCGGAGCAGCGCCGGCACCGGGTCGCCGGACAGCAGCTCCGCCTCCACCGCGATGCCCCGCCCCTCTTCGCGGGCGCGGTCGGCCGCGGTCGTGAGGACGTGCTCCGCCACACTCCGGCCGCGCGGCCGGGGGACGGTGAACTCCGGCCACGTGCGCTCGTACGGCTCCCACAGCGGTGCGTACACGATCCGCAGCTCCGCGCCGCGCCGGACCGCCTCGGCCACCGCCCAGTCGAGCGCCGCGAGGCTCGCGTCCGAGCCGTCCACCCCTGCCACCAGCTTTCTCATGACTCCGAGGCTTGCATACCGCGCCCGGCGCGGGCGAGGGGGCGCACTCCCTCGCGCGGGCCGGGGTGCGCCCCGCGAGCGCCGTCCGGCGCCGTCGCCGCCGGTGGTTCGGAGGCCGCGGGGGAGCACGGCGCGCGCCGCGCGCCCCATGTGCGCCGGGCAACGCCGCCCGTGCCGGGGCCCTTCGGCAGCGCCTGTCGCCGCGCCCGTGAAGGCGCCCGCCCGGCTGAGCACTTGGACGCGTTCCGTTGCGCCGGCCTCAAGTGATCTGGCACACAAGGAGCGTGGCCTTGTGTGCTACTCACGAGTTGGTCATACTCGGCGAGTTGTCTGGCAGTGATAAATCTGTTCGCTGCTTGGCATGCGCATGTCCAACTAAATCCTCCGAGATCCGCCCCTCACCGGGTGGATCCAACCCCCCATAGGAGGCAGCACGTTGAGGTATCGAGCCATATCCAAGAGCCGGTACGCCCTCGCGGGCGTCGGCGCCGCCGCGCTGATCGCCGGCAGTCTGACGCTCGCCACCGCCAACGCCAGCCCGGGTGAGCCCGTCGCCGACACGCTGTCGTCGGCCGCCGCGGGCGAACTCGCCGGCACCCTCGTCCAGGACCTCAGGGGCGGGGCAGCCGGGGCGTACTACGACGCCCAGGCGAAAGAACTCGTCGTCAACGTCGTGAACGACGAGGCAGCCGAGCAGGCCGAGGCGGCCGGCGCGCGTGCGCGTACCGTCGACCACACCACGAAGGAGCTCAAGGCCGCGAAGGCGGACCTCACCCAGGGCGCCACCGCCGGCACGTCGCGCGCGCTCGACCCGGTCACCAACCAGGTCGTCGTCACCGCCGACAGCACGGTCAAGGGCGCGGAACTGGCCCAGCTCAAGAAGGAGGTCGCGGCGCAGGACGGCAAGGCCGTGCTCAAGCGCACCGCGGGCACGTTCACGCCGTACATCTCCGGCGGCGACGCCATCTACACCGGCGGCTCCCGCTGCTCGCTCGGTTTCAACGTGACCAAGGGCGGGGAGCCGTACTTCCTGACCGCCGGTCACTGCGTCGAGCTCGGCGGCACCTCCTGGTCCGAGTCCTCGGGCGGGCCCGTCATCGGCGAGGCCGAGGGCGCGACGTTCCCGGGCAACGACCGGGCGCTGGTCAAGTACACGGCGGACGTCGAGCACCCGAGCGAGGTCGACACCTACGACGGCAGCGCCCAGGAGATCACCGGCGCCCGTGAGGCCACGGTCGGCGAGACCGTGCAGCGCAGCGGCAGCACCACGCAGCTCCACGACGGCTCCGTCGTCGCGCTCGACGTGTCGGTGACCTACCCCGAGGGCACGGTCGACGGTCTGATCCAGACCGACGTCTGCGCCGAGCCCGGCGACAGCGGCGGCTCGCTCTTCGCGGGCAGCGACGCGCTCGGCCTGACCTCGGGCGGCAGCGGCGACTGCACCAACGGCGGCGAGACGTTCTTCGAGCCGGTGGTCGCGGCCCTCGACGAGTACGGGGCCACCATCCCGTAACCGGATCGCTCTACGCACCGACGCAGCACGTACGACCCGGGTCCCCGGCACCGCACGGTGCCGGGGGCCCGGCCGTCAGCGCAGCACCAGGAGCGCCGCGGGGAGGACCTGCGCGGTCAGCGGCAGACCGGGCGCGGGGATACCGTCGGTTGCGTACGGCATCGGCCGGTCCGCCTCGACCCGCACGTGCTGCCCGCGCAGCGTCTCGCCGCGCGTCCGCGTCGGCCGCCCCGGGCCGCCGCCGAGGACGGCGACGTCCAGCGCGCCGTCGTCCAGCCGGACCGCGGGGCCGGACTCCGGGGGCGGGGCGCCGGGGCAGGGGGCGTTGGCGAGGACGACGGTGTGGCCGCGCATCTCGTACGGCGTGTCGTCGACGGTGACACGGAAGAGCGCCGACCGCCGCGACGCCAGCGCGCGACCGGGCGCCGTACGGGCCGCGCCCGCGCCGATCCACACCACGCCGAGCGCGAAGGACGGCGCCCCGCCCTCGACCCGCAGCACGTCCACCGGCCGCGGCTCGCCGTGCAGCAGCAACTCCGCCAGCTCCTCCGACGCCCGCGGCAGCGCCAGCGCCCGCGCGACGGCGTTGCGCCCGACCGCCCCGGGCACCAGCCCGCACACCGCGCCGGTCCCCGCGAGCGCTCCCGCCACGGTGGCGGCCATCCCGTCGCCGCCGACCGCGAGCACGGTACGCCCCGCCCCGGCGGCGCGCCCGGCCAGCTCGGCGGCGTGCCCGAATCCCCGGCTGTACTCCGCCTCGACCTGCGCCCCGGCTCCCCGCAGCGCCCGGGCCAGCGGAATGAGCGCCGCCGCCCCGGCGGCCCGGCCGGCGGCGGGATTGACGATGGCGGTGAAGCGACGCATGGCGGGCTCCGGTTCAGTGGTGCGTACGGCGGTCTGGAGGTCACCTGCGGACCGGGGGCGGGCGGCCCGCGGGCCGCCCGGAAGGCCGTCCCGTGCCGAACGGTGCCCGCACGCCCGGCGCGAGTTCCTCCGCAGGGAAGGGGACGACCGGCAAGCCGCGCCCCGTCGCCCCACGCGGGCACGGCCCCCGTGGGTGCCGGCCCGGCGGATGCCGCGGCGCGTTCAGCCGGTGGGGCACGGTGCCGGCTCGCCGCCGCGCGTGTCCCTCCGGAAGCCGTGCGCGCGGCGGCGAGGGGCGCCGCGGCCCGCTCACTCGTCCGCCCTCGGCAGCAGCACCCCCGGGTTGAGGACGCCCGCCGGGTCCAGCGTCGACTTGACCGCCCGGAGCGCCGCCACGGCCAGGGGGCCGATCTCCCGGGCGTACCACGGGCGGTGGTCCGTGCCGACGCCGTGGTGGTGGCTGATCGTGCCCCCGCACTCCAGGATCGCGTCGCTCGCCGCGCGCTTGGCGCGCTCCCACGTGCCCAGCGGATCGTCGCCGCGGGCGGCGACGACCGTGAAGTACAGCGACGCGCCCGTCTCGTACACGTGCGAGATGTGGCACATCACCAGCGGCGGCGTCCCCGCCGCCGTCAGGGTGTCCGTGAGCGCCACGCGCACCGCCTCGTACAGCCGCGGCAGCGCCGTCCAGAAGCCCGCCGTCTCCAGCGTCTCCGCGAAGGCCCCGGCGTCCAGGAGCGCGTCGCGCAGGTACGGGGCCCGGTAGCGGCCCTCGGCCCAGGACTCGCCGGGCTCCGCGCCCAGCAGTTCCCCGCCCGCCGCCCGCAGGACGACGTGCGCCGCCGCGCGGCGGTCCGCCGCCTCGCCCGCCGCGCCCTCGTAGCCGGTGACGACCAGGCAGCCGCCCGGCCCCGAAGCGTCCGGCGCGCCGATGTCCTCCGGGCGCGCCAGGCCCACCATCGTCTCGGTCTCGTCGGAGAGCCGCAGCACCGTCGGCAGCGGCCCGTCCTGCGCCAGCGCGCGCAGCGCGGCCGCGCCCGCGTCGAAGGAGCCGAACCGCCAGCCCTCGTACGCCCGTACCTGCGGCAGCGGCCGCACCCGTACGGTCACCGAGGTGATCACCCCGAACGCGCCCTCGGAACCCAGTACCAACTGCCGCAGATCCGGCCCCGCCGCGGACCGCGGCGCCCGGCCCAGGCGCAGCGTGCCCTCCGGCGTCGCCACCGTCAGCCCCACCACCATCTCGTCGAACCGCCCGTAGCCCGCGGACGCCTGGCCGCTGCCGCGGGTGGCGGCGAAGCCGCCGACGGTCGCCCACTCGAAGGACTGCGGGAAGTGCCCGAGGGTGAACCCCCGCTCGCCGAGGAGCCGTTCGGCCTCCGGCGCGCGCAGGCCCGCGTCCAGCTCCGCGGTGCGGGCGACCTCGTCGAGCGCCGCGAGCCGGTCGAGGCGGCGCAGGTCGAGGGCCACCACACCGGAGAAGCCGGCCCCGTTCGCGTACGGCGCGAGCCCGCCGGTCACCGACGTGCCGCCGCCGAACGGCACGACCGCCACCCGCCGCTCCGCGCAGGTGCGCAGCACCGCCAGCACCTCGTCGTGTCCGCCGGGCAGCACCACCGCGTCCGGCGCGTCCGCGATCTCCCCGGCGCGGATGCGCAGCAGGTCGGGCGTGGACTTGCCGCGGGTGTGCCGCACCCGGCTCGCCGCGTCCGTGCGTACGTGCGCCGCGCCGCCCGCGGCCCGCGCGAGCGCGTCGAGGACGTCCGCGCCGAGCCGCAGCGGCGGTACGCCGAGGTCCGTGAGGGCCACCGGCGGCGTGTCCGCGGGCCGCACCCCCAGCAGGTCGCGCAGCAGGTCGCGGATGCCGTCGGGGAGCGGCGCCGCCTGCCCGGGGTCGCCCCACCCGTTCCACAGCATGTCCAACGCGAACCTCCCGTACGGGCGCGGCACCCAGGCCGGAGGGGTTTCCTCCGCAGCCATCCTCGTTACACTGTGACAGGTGAAGTCGAAACGTCACAAGCCCTCGCTGGACGACCTCGCGCTCGACGCGCTGAGGGACTGCGTCCTGGCCGTGGGCGTGCGCCGCACCACGCTCACGGACGTGGCCCGCCGCGCGGGCGTGTCGCGGATGACGCTCTACCGGCGCTGGCCCGATGTGCAGTCGCTGGTGGGAGATCTCATGACGCGTGAGTGGATCGACGTCGCGCGCGGGGCGCTCCCCGCCCCGGACGGCGCGGCGAACGCGCGCCAGATGCTGGTCGCGGGGCTCACGGAGGGCTCGCGCGCGCTGCGCGCGCACCCGTTGTTCCGCAAGATTCTCGACGTCGACCCCGAGCTGCTGCTGCCGTACATGCTCGACCGCCGCGGCGCCAGCCAGGACGTCCTGCTCGACCTGATCGCCGACGACGTCCGCAAGGGCCACGCCGACGGCTCCGTCCGCGAGGGGCACGCGGTGCGGCAGGCCAGGGCCGCGCTGCTCGTCGTGCAGTCCTTCACCTTCTCCATGCGCACCATGACCGACGAGGACGACCCCGACCTCGGCACCGCCGCGTTCGAGCACGAGTTGCGCGGGGTGCTGGAGAGGATGCTCTCGCCATGACCGTGCAGCCCGCCGGGCAGCCCACCGACCAGAAGGCCGCGAGCGGGGACGACGCCCCCCGGGACTTCTCCCTCAACGCCCCACGCCGTGCCCGCGAGCTGGCCGGGCTCGCCGCCGGCGAGCGCGTCGACCTGCTGGTCGTCGGCCTCGGCGCCACCGGCGCCGGCGTCGCCCTGGACGCCGCCGCGCGCGGGCTGTCCGTCGCCGCGATCGACGCGCAGGACCTGGCGTTCGGCACGTCGCGCTGGAGCAGCAAGCTCATCCACGGCGGGCTGCGCTACCTCGCCTCGGGCCAGGTCGGCATCGCGCGCGAGTGCGCGGTGGAGCGCGGCGCGCTACTGGAGCACATCGCGCCGCACCTCGTGCACGCCCAGCCGTTCGTCATCCCGCTCACCCCGCTGACCACCCGCACGCAGGCCGCCGTCGCCTGGGCCGGGCTCCGCTCCGGCGACCTGCTGCGCGCCGCCGCACGCACCTCCCGTGCGGCGCTGCCCCCGCCCCGCCGGCTCTCCGCGGTGGAGACCGGCCAGCTCGTGCCGGGGCTGCGGCGGTACGGGCTGCGCGGCGGGTTGCTGTCCTGGGACGGGCAACTCACCGACGACGCCCGGCTGGTGACGGCCGTCGCGCGGACGGCCGCGGGGCACGGCGCCCGGGTGCTGACCCGGGCCCGGGCGGTGGAGCTGACCGGCTCCGGCGCGGTGGTCCGCGACGAGACGACGGGGGAGCGGCTGCGTATCAGGGCCCGCGCGGTGGTCAACGCCGCCGGGGTGTGGGCGGGTTCGCTGGTGCCCGGGGTGCGGCTGCGTCCCTCGCGCGGCACGCATCTGGTGCTGCGCGCCGAGGCGCTGGGGATGGGGCGCCAGCCCGGCGGTGCGGGGGTGCACATCCCGATCCCGGGGGCCACCGGCCGGTTCGCGCTGGTGCTGCCGCAGGACGACGGCCGGGTGTACGTGGGGCTGACCGACGAGCCGGTGGACGACGAGGTGCCGGACGTGCCGGCGGCGCCGGAGACGGACGTCGGCTTCCTGCTGGACGTCCTGGACTCCGCGCTCGACGTGCCGGTGCGCCGGTCGGACGTGGTCGGCGCGTTCGCCGGGCTGCGTCCGCTGCTGGAGAGCGACGGCAGCACCGCCGACCTCTCCCGCCGGCACGCGATCCTCACCTCCCCGGACGGCGTGGTCACCGTCGTCGGCGGCAAGTTGACGACGTACCGGCGGATGGCCGAGGACGCGGTGGACGCGGCCGTGTCCTGCGCCGGTCTGACCGCGGGCCCGTGCCGCACCGCCCGGCTTCCGCTCGTCGGCGCCGCGCCCGCGGCGGAGCTGGCCGGGCTCGACGCGCCGCGCCGGCTGGTGCAGCGCTACGGGACGGAGGCACCGGCGGTGCAGGCGCTGGCCGCCGCCGAGCCGGCGCTCGCCGCCCCGGTCGTCCCGGGGTATCCGGTCACCGGCGCCGAGCTTGTCTGGGCCGTACGCCACGAGGGCGCCCTCGACGAGGGCGACCTGCTGGACCGGCGCACCCGGCTGGGGCTGGTGACGGCGGAGCGGGCGGCCGCGGTGGCGGCCGCCCGCGAAGTGCTGTCGGCGGTGCCCCAAGCGGTCAGGCCAGGGCGTTGAACACGGGGTAGTAGCCACCGGACTGGCCGGCCGCCGTGGGGTGGTAGGAGTCACCGATGGGGAAGGTGACGCTGTGCAGCCATTCGCTGCTGGAGCAGATCTCGTGCCCGGAGAACGTGGGCCGGACGTCGCCGTACGCGAAGCCGTGGTCGGCCGCGCGCTTGGACGTGACGTCGCTCAGCAGGTCCGAGGCGCCGTTGATGGCGGCCCTGGAGCGCTCGCTGATGCCGAAGAAGCAGCCCCCGTTGAGCTGGTACATCCGCGGGTAGCCGAGCACGACCACGTGCGCGTTGGGAGCGCGGGACTTGATCGCGTTGTACGCCGCGTCCAGCCGTCCGGGCAGGGTGTCTTGGATATAGGTGCGCGCCTGGTTGATGCGGTTGATACAGGCCGACTCGCCCTGGAGCACACAGGTGGTCATGGCGTCGGCGAAGCCCGCGTCGTTGCCGCCGATGCTGATGGAGACGAGGGAGGTGCCGGAGTTGAGCGGGCCGAGCTGGTTGTTGATGACATCGCCGGTGCGGGCGCCGGAGCAGGCGGTGAAGGAGAAGGACGCCGGGGCGTGCGCGTTCTTCCACAGCACGGGATGGGCGTTGTTGCTGCGTTTGCAGTCGCCGCTCGCCGAGTCGTACGAACCGGCGCCCACGCCGGAGGCGTAGGAGTCGCCGAGCGCCACGTAGTTCTCGGCGTACGCGCTGTCGGCGGCCTGGGCCGGCACGCTGCCGAGCAGCGCCACTGTGGTGGCGACGAGGAAACCCAGCAGCAGCCGCAAGGGCCGGGCAGTTCTCATGGAACCCCCTGGGGGTGAGGTGTACCGATTGGTAACCACACCCTGCCCCCTGAAACCCATGTCCATGCCAAGTCGCAACTGTGCGCCTGTGATGCGCCGTTCGACCCCTGATACAGGAGTTCATCAGGGCATGAGCTGATAACCGGGGAAGTTGCCCGGCGGGCGTTCGCCCGCCGCTCCCTCGGTGAACGCGTGCACCAGCAGGTGCCCGCCGACGAACGCGCCGCGCCACGACGCGCCGAAGCCGCCGAACAGCTCGGCCCGGTCGCCGCGCGAACGCGGCGCGTTGCGGCCGGTCTTGAACGCCCGTATCTGCGGCGCCACCCGGTCGTAGAACTCCTGGTCGTCGCAGGAGAGGGTGGCGACCAGGGCGCCGTTGGAGGCGTTCATCGCCGCCAGCAGCTCCGCCTCGGTGTCGACGAGCACGATCGAGTCGACCGGGCCGAACGGCTCCGCGTGGTGCAGCGGCGAGGCCGCCGGCGGGTCCAGCAGCGTCACCGGTGCGACGTACGCGGAGGTGTCCTGGCCCGGCAGCACGTGCGCGTCCGCGAGCCGCCCCCGGTACAGCGGCACGGCGCCCCGGTCCACCGCGTGCGCCACCAGGTCCGTCAGCTCCTTGGCCTTGGCGGCGCTGATCAGCGGCCCGAAGTCCAGGTCGGGCAGCGGGTCGTCGGGCCGCGCCACCGCCAGCGGGTGCCCGAGGCGTACGGCGCCGACCGCCGGCAGATACGCCGCCAGGAACTCGGCGAAGGCGGCGCGCTGGACGACGAACCGGGGGTAGGCGGTGCAGCGCTGCTTGGCGTAGTCGAAGGTCCCGCGCACCTGCGGGGTGAGCGTGGCCCAGCCGGAGTAGTTCCACACCCCCCAGCAGTTCAGCCCCTCCTGCTCCAGCACGTGCGGCCTGTCCAGGTCGGCCAGCGCGGCGGCCACCTGCCCGCCGGTGTCGCGCCCGCCGACGAAGGACACGCAGCCGAGCTCCGGCGCCCGCACCAGCGCCTCCGACAGCTCGCCGCCGCTGCCGGAGACCAGCGTCAGCGGCAGGCCCGCGCGTACGGCGAGCGCGCAGGCCAGGGTCAGGCACGCCAGGCCGCCGTCGGTCGGGGTCTTGGCGATGGCCGCGTTGCCGGCCAGGGCGGCGACGAGCATGGCGTGCACGAGCACGCTCATCGGGTAGTTCCAGCTCGCGATGTTGCTGACCGGTCCCGGCAGCGGGGTCCGGCCGGCGAGCATGCCGTCGATCTCCTCGACGTACCAGCGCACGCCGTCCACCGCGCGGTCCACGTCGGCCGTGGCCTGCCGCCAGGGCTTGCCGATCTCCCAGACGAGGAGCAGGGCGAGCAGGTCGCGGTGCTCCTCGATGGCGTCCAGGGCCGCCGACACCCGCGCCTTGCGCTCGGCGAGCCGCAGGTACCGCCAGCTCCGGTGGGCGTCGAGAGCGGTGCGTACCGCGGCGTGGGCGGTGGCCGCGTCCAGCCGGGGCGGCCCCGCGATCGGCGTGCCGTCCACCGGCGACGTGGCCGGCAGGGGGCGGCCGTCGGCCGTCCAGACGCCGTTCCAGTGGTTCAGCACGCGCTCATCGCGGAACGCCTCGGGCGCCGCCGCGCGGCAGCGCGCCCAGGCGTCCGGCCACGCCGTGCCGGGCTTGAGGATGAGGGTCACGAGGGGGTCTCCGCTCGTCCGGGGCGGATCTCGCGCAGCTCGCCGCCGCGCGTGTAGAGGAAGCCGCGCACCACGTCCCTGTGGGGCAGCCGGGGACTCGCCGCGAGCCGGTTGAGGCAGCGCAGGAGGTCGGCCGCCGGGTCGTCGAGGGCCGCGCAGTCCTCGTGGTGCACGAGCACGATCTCGCGTGTGCCGCCGCGCAGTTGGCTCAGCCGCAGCGAGTCGAGCGCGTCGGGGGTGACGCACCCGCCCGCGTTGCGGATGACGTGGGCGTCGCCCGGCCGCAGCGCGAACATGCTCTCCACGCCCAGCCGGGCGTCCATGCAGGCGAGTACGGCGACCTTGCTGGCCGGCGACTTGGCGCCGGGATCGAGCGGGGCGAGGGCCGCGCCGCCCCGGCGCCGGGCGAGCAGGTCCTCGGTGCCGCTCATCCCCGCGCCTCGCGGGCCAGCCGCGCCGTCTCCGACGGGGTGGTGCCGACCCGTACCCCGGCGGCCTCCAGGGCTTCCTTCTTCGCCTGGGCGGTGCCCGAGGAGCCGGAGACGATGGCGCCGGCGTGGCCCATGGTCTTGCCCTCGGGGGCGGTGAAGCCGGCGACGTAGCCGACGACCGGCTTGGTCACGTGGGCCTCGATGTAGTCCGCGGCCCGCTCCTCGGCGTCGCCGCCGATCTCGCCGATCATCACGATCAGGTCGGTGTCGGAGTCGGCCTCGAAGGCTTCGAGCGCGTCGATGTGGGTGGTGCCGATCACCGGGTCGCCGCCGATGCCGACGCAGGTGGAGAAGCCGATGTCGCGCAGCTCGTACATCAACTGGTAGGTGAGCGTGCCGGACTTCGACACCAGGCCGATCCGGCCGGGGCCGGTGATGTCGGCGGGGATGATGCCGGCGTTGGACCGGCCGGGGGAGATCAGGCCGGGGCAGTTGGGGCCGACGAGCCGTACGCCCGCGGCCCGGCCGCGCGCCCGGAAGGCGACGGTGTCGTGGACGGGGACGCCCTCGGTGATGACGACGACGAGCCCGACCCCGGCGTCGACCGCCTCGTCGACGGCGTCCTTGACGTACGGCGGCGGCACGAAGACGACGGACACGTCCGCGCCGGTGGCGGCGACGGCCTCCTTGACGGTGCCGTGGACCGGGACCTCCCGGTCGTCGAACGCCAGGGTGGTGCCCGCCTTGCGCGGGTTGACGCCGCCGACGACGGCGGTGCCGGAGGCCAGCATCCGCCGCGTGTGCTTCCGGCCCTCCGAGCCGGTCATGCCCTGGACGACGACCTTGCTCGCCTCGGTGAGGAAGACTGCCATGTGGATCAGCTCCTTGCCGGTACGGCGGCCGCCCGCGCGGCGGCGCCGTCCATCGTGTCCAGTTGGGTGACCCGGGGGTGCCGGGCGGCGGCGAGGATCTCCCGGCCGCGCTCGGCGCTGTTGCCGTCGAGGCGGACCACCAGCGGCCGGGTCAGCTCGATCCGCTCCAGTGCGCGCACGATGCCGTCGGCGACCGCGTCGCAGGCGGTGATGCCGCCGAAGACGTTGACGAAGACGGACTCCACGTCCGGGTCGGCGAGGATCACGCCGAGCCCGTCGGCCATGACGTCCGCCGAGGCGCCGCCGCCGATGTCGAGGAAGTTGGCGGGCGCGGCGCCGTTCCTGGCGACCACGTCGAGCGTCGACATGACCAGCCCGGCGCCGTTGCCGACGATCCCCACCCGGCCGTCGAGCTTGACGTAGTTGAGCCCCTTCGCGCGCGCCGTGGCCTCCAGCGAACCGGCCTCGTCCGGCACGTCGTACGCCGTGTGGTCCGGGTGCCGGAAGCGGGCGCCGTCGTCCAGCGTCACCTTGCCGTCCAGCGCCAGGACGGCGCCGTCGGCGGTGGTGACCAGCGGGTTGACCTCGACCAGCAGCGCGTCCTCGGCCGTGCACACCTCCCAGAGCGCCACCAGCACGGGCACGGCCGCGGCGGGCAGCCCGCCGGCGGCGGCGATCCGCCGGGCCACGGCCCCGGTGACCCCCTCCTCCGGGTCTACGGGGATCCGCGCCAGCGCCTCCGGCCGGGCCGCCGCGACCTCCTCGACGTCCATGCCGCCCTCGGCCGAGGCCATCGCCAGGAACGTGCCCGCGGCGCGGTCCAGCAGGTACGCGACGTAGAACTCCCCGGCGACGTCCGCGGTCTTCGCGACCATCACCTTGCGCACCGTGTGGCCCTTGATGTCCATGCCGAGGATGTCCCGCGCCGCGGCCTCGGCCGCCGCGGCGTCCGCGGCGAGCCGCACCCCGCCCGCCTTGCCCCGGCCGCCCGTCTTCACCTGGGCCTTGACCACCGTCCCGCCCCCCAGCACCCGGGCCGCCGCCCGGACCCCCGCCGGGTCGGACGCCACCGCCGCGTCGGGCACGGGAACGCCGTGCCTGCGGAACAACTCCCGTGCCTGGTACTCGAACAGATCCATCTCAAGGGCACCTTCCGTTGGTCGCATCCGACTTGGAGATTTCCGGTGCACGCCCCCTGGACATCGACTCACCGATGCGGGATAACCGTCTGCATACAGTATTCGTGTCCTGTATGCAATGTACAGAGTGACAGCGAACGCACCGGTGAAGGGACTGAACTCCCCATGTCCGACGGCACATCCGGCACCCCCGGCACCCCCGGAGAACCCGACCACATCTCCGGCGGCCACCTCGTCGCCAAGGCGCTCAAGTCAGAGGGCGTCGAGGTCGTCTACACGCTCTGCGGCGGCCACATCATCGACATCTACGACGGCTGCGTCGACGAGGGCATCGAGGTCGTCGACGTACGGCACGAACAGGTGGCCGCGCACGCCGCCGACGGATACGCCCGGCTGACCGGCAAGCCCGGCTGCGCGGTCGTCACCGCGGGACCCGGCACCACCGACGCGGTCACCGGCGTGGCCAACGCCCTGCGCGCCGAGAGCCCGATGGTGCTCATCGGCGGCCAAGGGGCCCTGACCCAGCACAAGATGGGCTCGCTGCAGGACCTCCCGCACGTCGACATGATGGCGCCGATCACCAAGTTCGCCGCCACCGTGCCGCACACCGCGCGCGTCGCGGACATGGTCTCCATGGCCTTCCGGGAGTGCTACCACGGCGCCCCCGGGCCCTCCTTCCTGGAGATCCCGCGCGACGTGCTCGACGCCAAGGTCCCGGTGGACCAGGCCCGGGTGCCCCGCGCCGGCCACTACCGCGCCTCCACCCGTAGCGCCGGCGACCCCGAGGCCATCGAGAAGCTCGCCGACCTTCTCGTGCACGCCGAGAAGCCGGCCGTGCTGCTCGGCAGCCAGGTCTGGACGACCCGCGGTACCGCCGCCGCCATCGACTTCGTACGCGCCCTGAACGTGCCCGCGTACATGAACGGCGCAGGACGCGGCACCCTGCCGCCCGGCGACCCGCACCACTACCAGCTCTCCCGCAGGTACGCCTTCACCGAGGCCGACCTCATCGTCATCGTCGGCACGCCCTTCGACTTCCGGATGGGCTACGGCAGGCGGCTCTCGCCGACCGCGACCGTCGTGCAGATCGACCTCGACTACCGCACCGTCGGCAAGAACCGCGACATCGACCTCGGCATCGTCGGCGACGCGGGCCTCGTCCTCGCCGCCACCGCGCAGGCCGCGTCCGGCCGCCTCAACGGCGGCGCCGCCAAGCGCAAGGAATGGCTGGAGGAGCTGCGCGCGGTGGAGGAGAAGGCGCGCGCCAAGCGGCTGCCGCAGCTCACCTCCGACGCCTCGCCCATCCACCCGTACCGGCTGGTCAGCGAGATCAACGACTTCCTCACCGAGGACTCCATCTACATCGGCGACGGGGGCGACATCGTCACCTTCTCCGGCCAGGTCGTCCAGCCCCGCAGCCCCGGCCACTGGATGGACCCCGGGCCGCTGGGCACCCTCGGCGTCGGCGTGCCGTTCGTGCTCGCCGCCAAGCAGGCCAGGCCCGACAAGGAGGTCGTCACCCTCTTCGGCGACGGCGCCTTCTCGCTCACCGGCTGGGACTTCGAGACCCTCGTCCGCTACGACCTGCCGTTCGTCGGCGTCGTCGGCAACAACTCCTCGATGAACCAGATCCGCTACGGCCAGGCCGCCAAGTACGGCGTCGAGCGCGAGCGCGTCGGCAACACCCTGGGCGACGTCCCCTACGACGAGTTCGCCCGCATGCTCGGCGGCCACGGCGAAGAGGTCCGCGACCCCGCCGAGATCGGCCCGGCGCTGCGCCGTGCGCGCGAGTCCGGCAAGCCGTCGCTCGTCAACGTCTGGGTCGACCCGGACGCGTACGCCCCCGGAACCGTGAACCAGACCATGTACAAGTGAGGTGACCCCCATGACGAAGGCCCTTGAGGGCGTTCGCGTCCTCGACATGACCCACGTCCAGTCCGGGCCCTCCGCCACCCAGTTGCTCGCCTGGCTCGGCGCCGACGTGATCAAGCTGGAGGCGCCCGCCGGCGACATCACCCGCAAGCAGCTGCGGGACCTCCCGGACGTCGACAGCCTCTACTTCACGATGCTCAACGGCAACAAGCGCAGCATCACCCTCAACACCAAGACCCCGCGCGGCAAGGAACTGCTGACCGAGCTGCTGCGCCGCAGCGACGTGCTGGTGGAGAACTTCGGCCCCGGCGCCGTCGACCGCATGGGCTTCACCTGGGAGCGGATCCAGGAGATCAACCCGCGCATCGTCTACGCCTCGATCAAGGGCTTCGGCGAGGGACCGTACACCGACTTCAAGGCGTACGAGGTCGTCGCGCAGGCCATGGGCGGCTCCATGGCCACCACCGGCTTCGAGGAGGGTCCGCCGCTGGCCACCGGCGCGCAGATCGGCGACTCCGGCACCGGCGTGCACACCGTCGCCGGCATCCTCGCCGCGCTCTACCAGCGCACCCGCACCGGCCGCGGCCAGCGCGTCAACGTCGCCATGCAGCACGCCGTGCTCAACCTCTGCCGGGTCAAGCTCCGCGACCAGCAGCGCCTCGCGCACGGCCCGCTCGCCGAGTACCCCAACGAGGACTTCGGCGACGAGGTGCCGCGCTCCGGCAACGCCTCCGGCGGCGGCCAGCCCGGCTGGGCCGTCCGCTGCGCGCCGGGCGGGCCGAACGACTACGTGTACGTCATCGTCCAGCCCGTCGGCTGGCAGCCGCTCACCGAGCTGATCGGCCGCCCCGAGCTGGCCGGGGACCCCGAGTGGGCCACGCCCGAGGCGCGGCTGCCGAAGCTCGGCAAGATGTTCCAGCTCATCGAGGAGTGGTCGAGCACCCTGCCCAAGTGGGAGGTGCTGGAGAAGCTCAACGCGCACAACATCCCCTGCGGCCCGATCCTCTCCACCAAGGAGATCATCGAGGACGCCAGCCTGCGGGACAACGGGATCGTCGTCGAGGTCGAGCACCCCGAGCGCGGCACGTACGTCACCGTCGGCAGCCCGCTCCGGCTCTCCGACTCGCCCGCGGCCATCCGCCGTTCCCCGCTCCTGGGCGAGCACAACCACGACATCTACGGCAGCGAACTGGGCCTGACCGCCGAGGACATGGCCGGCCTCAAGACGGACGGAGTGATCTGAGAGATGGACGGCGCCAAGGACACCGCGGCGGTCCGCGACGTGCTCGCGGAGGTACGCGCCCAGGGCCGCACCGCGCTCACCGCCCCCGAGGCGAAGCGGATCGCGGACGCGTACGGCATCGCCGTGCCCGGCGAGGGACTGGCCGGGGACGTGGAGGAGGCGGTGGCGCTGGCCGACGGCTTCGACGGGCCGGTCGTGCTGAAGATCGTCTCGCCGGACATCGTGCACAAGACCGACGCCGGGGGAGTGGAGGTCGGCCTCGCCGACGCCGCCGCCGTACGCGCGGCGTTCCGGCGGATCGTCGCCAACGCCCGCGCGTACGACCCGGCCGCCCGGATCGACGGCGTCCAGGTCCAGCAGCAGGTGCCGGCGGGCCGGGAGGTCATCGTCGGGGCCGTCACCGACCCCACCTTCGGCAAGGTCGTCGCGTTCGGCCTCGGCGGGGTGCTGGTCGAGGTGCTCAAGGACGTCACCTTCCGGCTCGCGCCGGTGACCGCCGACGAGGCGGCCGGGATGCTCGACTCCATCCGCGCCGCCGAGGTGCTGCGCGGGGTACGCGGCGAGCGGGCCGTCGACCGGCACGCGCTGGCCGACCAGATCCGCCGGGTCTCCGCACTCGCCGCGGACTTCCCCGAGATCGCCGAGGTCGACCTCAATCCCGTGATCGCCACCCCCGGCGGCGCGCTCGCCGCCGACGTGCGGATCCTGCTCGGCGAGGGGGAGCCCGAGACGCGCCCCCGGTTCGGCCGCGAGGAGATCCTGACGGCGATGAACCGGCTGATGAAGCCGCGCTCCGTGGCCGTCATCGGCGCCTCCAACGAGACCGGCAAGATCGGCAACTCGGTGATGCGCAACCTCGTCGACGGCGGCTTCCCCGGCGACATCCACCCCGTCAACCCCAAGGCCGACGACATCCTGGGCCGCAAGGCGTACAAGACGATCGCCGACGTGCCCGGCGAGGTCGACGTCGCCGTCTTCGCCATCCCGGCGGCGTACGTCCCGGCCGCCCTGGCGGAGGTGGGCCGCAAGGGCGTCCCCAACGCCGTGCTCATCCCGTCCGGCTTCGCCGAGACCGGCGAGCACGAACTCCAGCGCAAGGTCGTGGACATCGCCGCCGAGTACGGCGTCCGCGTCCTCGGCCCCAACATCTACGGCTACTACTCCACCTGGCAGGACCTCTGCGCCACCTTCTGCACGCCGTACGACGTGAAGGGCGGTGTGGCGCTGACCTCCCAGTCCGGCGGCATCGGCATGGCCATCCTCGGCTTCGCCCGGACCACGAAGACCGGCGTCTCCGCGATCGTCGGCCTCGGCAACAAGTCCGACGTGGACGAGGACGACCTCCTCACCTACTTCGGCGAGGACGACAACACCACCTGCATCGCGATGCATTTGGAGGACCTGAAGGACGGCCGCGCCTTCGTCGAGGCCGCCCGCGCCACCGTGCCGAAGAAGCCCGTCGTTGTCCTCAAGGCCGGCCGCACCAGCGCCGGTGCGAGGGCCGCCGGATCCCACACCGGGGCGCTGGCCGGCGACGACGCGGTCTACGACGACGTGCTGCGCCAGGCCGGCGTGATCCGCGCGCCGGGGCTGAACGACATGCTGGAGTACGCCCGCGCGCTGCCCGTGCTGCCCACGCCGCAGGGCGACGACATCGTCGTCATCACCGGCGCCGGCGGCTCCGGGGTGCTGCTCTCCGACGCGGTGGTCGACAACGGGCTGCGGCTGATGGAGATCCCGGCCGACCTGGACGAGGCGTTCATGCGGTTCATCCCGCCGTTCGGGGCGGCGGGCAACCCGATCGACATCACCGGCGGCGAGCCGCCGGCCACGTACGAGGCGACGATCCGGCTGGGCCTGACCGACCCGCGCATCCACGCGCTGGTCCTCGGCTACTGGCACACGATCGTCACCCCGCCCATGGTCTTCGCCGAACTCGCCGCCCGCGTGGTGGCCGAGGAGCGGGCCAGGGGCAACGTCAAGCCTGTCGTGGCGTCCCTCGCGGGCGACACGGAGGTCGAGGAGGCGAGCGCGTACCTCTTCGAGCGCGGTGTCGTCGCGTACCCGTACACGACCGAGAAGCCGGTCGCCGTACTGGGCGCGAAGTACCGCTGGGCGAGAGCGGCGGGGCTGCTCGCCTGAACCACCCGCACCACCGCAGAGATCAGGACAGGGGGCGCTGACCGGATTCTCGAAACAAGGGGTGCAACCCATGACGACAACCGAAGACCGGTCGGTTCTTCCCTACCGGGAGGTGACCGACAGAAACGGCAGGACCTATCGGATAGGCGAGTCCGACGTCGACATCATGGGCCGCAAGCGGAAGTGGATGGTCATCCTTCCGTGGGTCGGCATGATGGGCATCAGCTCGGCGGAGTACGCGTTCGCCTCCGCCGAGGACACGCTCCACACCGCGCACAACTGGGCCAGCGGACACATCTTCTGGATGATGACCGTGTGGGTGTTCTTCCAGGCCGCGGTCGCCTTCCCGGCCGGGAAGCTGCGCGAGACCGGGAGGCTGCCGGCCCGCTTCGCGATGATGCTGGGCGCCACCGGCACACTGCTCGGCTATGTGTCACTGGCGTACGCCCCGCACGTCGTCGTCGCGTACATCGGCTTCAGCATGTTCAGCGGCATGGGCGCCGGCATGGTCTACGCGACCTGCGTCAACATGGTCGGCAAGTGGTACCCGGAGCGTAAGGGCGGCAAGACCGGCTTCGTCAACGGCGGTTTCGCCTACGGCTCGGTGCCGTTCGTGTTCCTCTTCACCGGCTACATGGACCTGACCAACTTCAAATGGGTGTTGGTCTCGGTCGGACTCCTCCTCGCGCTGATGGTGGGCACCGCCGGCTTCTTCTTCAAGGACCCGCCGAAGAACTGGTGGCCCGCCGACGTCGACCCGCTGAACCCACCGAAGGATCCGCGCGCGGCCCGCTCGCTGAAGATGAACCCGCCGGCGGTCCGCCAGTACACCCCCAGGGAGGCGTGGCAGACCCGCCGGGTGGCCCTGATGTGGTGCTGTCTGGCGTGCACCTCCGGCGTGAACATCTTCGGCATCGCCTTCCAGGTGGACATCGGGGAGGACGCGGGATTCGCGGGCGGGATCGTGGCCACGGCCATGTCCCTCAAGGCGATCGTCAACGGCACCGGCCGCGGCGTCATCGGCTGGCTGTCCGACCTCTACGGCCGCAAGCGCTGCCTGATCGTGGTGTGCGTCATCCTGGGCCTGTCCCAGTACGGCATCCTGTGGTCGGCCGACATGAAGAACCTGCCGCTGTTCCTGATCTTCTCCTCGATCTCCGGCTTCGGCGGCGGTGCGATCTTCCCGATGTTCGCGGCGATGACCGCCGACTACTTCGGCGAGAACAACAACGCCTCCAACTACGGCATGGTCTACAGTGCCAAGCTCGTCTCCGGTCTGGGCGCGGGCATGGGCTCCGTGGTCGTCGGCGCCTGGGGGCACTCCGGCGCCTTCCTCCTGGCGGGTTCCATCTCGCTCTTCGCCGGCTTCATGGCGCTGTTCCTGACTCCACCGGGCCGGCCGCGGCTGAAGGACATCGAGCCCAACCCGCGGCCGATCAGCAGAGAGACGGACTAGCGCCGGGTCCCGGATCCGGTTGCTCCGCCCCGGTGGTTCCGCCCCGGCGGAGGTGGATCCCGCGAGGAGAGGCCCCGGCCGACCGCTACCCGGCCGGGGCCCAGGGCCCGCCGTCGATCTCCCGCCTCCGGCGCGCGGTCGGCGGCGGGCCCTAGCGGGGGTGGTCGTCGTGCTCGCGCTGGTGGTACGAGCGGCGGGTGTGCTCGGTGTGCGCGCGCATGACCTCCTGGGCGCGGGCCTCGTCGCGGTCGTGCACGGCGGCGATCAGCTCGCGGTGCTCGATCCAGGACTGGGCGCCGCGCTGCCGGGCCACCGGTGTGTAGTACCAGCGGACGCGGCGCTCGACCTGGGCGGCGAGCTCGGCCAGCACGGCGTTCCCGGCCAGCTCCATGACGTACGCGTGGAAGGCGAGGTTCGCAGCGACGACCGCCTCCAGGTCGTCGGCCCCGACGGCCCGCTCGCCGGTCGCGCACAGCTCCTCCAGCCGGGCGATGCCCTGGCCGGAGGCGTTGGCGGCGGCGAGCCTGGCGGCCTCGGTCTCCAGCAGCGCGCGGACGACGAGGAGCTGGTCGGCCTCGGCGTCGGTCGGCTCGTGCACGTACGCGCCCTGGGCGGGGCGCAGATCGACCCAGCCCTCGGTGTTGAGCCGCTGCAGCGCCTCGCGCACGGGCTGGCGGGAGACGCCGAGGTGGCCGGCCAGTTCGGTCTCGACCAAGTGCTGTCCCGGCGGGAGGGTGCGCGTGATGATCAGCTCGAGGAGGGCCTCGTAGACCCGCTCGCGCAGCGGGCCCGGCCGCTCCAGCCGCGGCATCGCCCCCTGGGGCAGTCCCTGGGACAGCATCGATCTCCCCACCCTCGTTCGCCCCGTCCGGTGCTCGTCCGGTGCCCGTTCGACAGGCGAATTGGCTTTTGTCTACAGTCTACCGAGGGGTGCGGGAACGATGAGTGCCCCCCGTGGTGAGGAAGTTCACACCATGTGCGGCGCCGTGTCAGCGGGGCAGCCGCAGCAACTCCACCTCGTCCGCGCCGCCCGGTGGCAGCACCGCCACCGCATCCGCGGCCGCCGCGCCCCAGAGCAGCCCGGGGCGGTCGTGGCCGACCGGGACCGCGCGGGTGCCGTCGAGCGCCACCGGGACGAGCCGGGTGTCGCGCGGGTGCGGCGCGGGCGCACGGGAGCCGGCGGCGGGGGCCGGGGCCAGGCGGGCGCGCCAGGGCGGCGGGGGAGTGCGGCCCGCAAGACGTTCCAGCAGCGGTACGAGCAGCGTCAGGCAGGCCGCGAAGGCGGCGTACGGGTTCCCCGGCAGGCCGACGACCGGCGGCCCGCCGCCGGGCAGCCGGGCCAGCAGTTGCGGGTGCCCGGGCCGGCAGGCCACCCCGTCGACGAGCACATCGGCCCCCAGGTCCGCCAGTGCCGGGCGCAGGTGGTCGGCGGGACCGCGGGACGAGGCGCCGCACACCGCGACGGCGTCGGCCCCGGCCGCAGCCCGGGTCAGTGCGGCGATCAGCGGGGGGCGGCCGTCGGGCAGGTACGTCACGGGCTGCGGCGCGCCGCCGGCCCAGGCCACGACGCCGGGCAGCAGCGGGCCGACCGCGTCGCGGACCCGGCCGGCCGGCGGGGTGCCGCGGCGCACCAGCTCGTCGCCGGTGACGAGGAGCGCGACACGGGGGCGGCGGTGCACGGCGACCCGGTCGTACCCGAGGCTCGCGGCGAGCCCCAGCGCCGCCGGGGTCAGCACGGCGCCGGGCGGCAGCACCTCGGCGCCGGCCGGGCACTCCTCGCCGCGCCGCCGCACGTGCCGGCCGGGCCGCGCGGCGCCGGCCACCGACGCGCCGGTGCGCAGGGCGTCCTCGTACGGCAGCACCGCCTCGGCGCCCTCGGGTACCCGGGCGCCGGTGGCGACCTCCAGCGCCCGTCCGGCCGCGAGCCGCGCCACCGGCGGCTCCCCTCCGGCCAGCACCCGCCCGGCGACGGTCCACGGCCCGGGCCCGGCCACGGCGTAGCCGTCCATCGCGGCGGTGTCGAACGCCGGCAGCGGCGCGCGGGCCGTCAACGGCTCGGCGAGCGCCCGCCCGTGGGCCCGGCGCAGCGGGGTGTCGCGAACCGCGAGCGGGCCGGCCGCGGCCGTGGCGGCGGCGCGCGCCTGGGGCCAGCTCAGCGGGGCGGCGGGCGCGGTGCGGGGCAGGGGAGTGGTTCCGAGCGTCGTCATCAGCGGCCTCCCGCGTTTGCGGCGCGGCCGAACAGGCCGCCGTAGAAGGGGTGCACGACCCTTGACCCCCGTGAAAGGCATACTGTAGACAATATTCTGTCGACTAGGAAAGAGCCCCCGCGATCGCATCGCACGCAAGGGAGCCCGCCAGTGAAAGTCGCAGTTGTCGGCGCCGGCGCGATCGGTGCCTACGTCGGAGCCGCGCTCCACCGCGCCGGAGCCGACGTCCATCTCCTCGCCCGCGGACCGCATCTGGCCGCCATGCGCCGCGCAGGCGTCCATGTCCTCAGCCCGCGCGGCGACTTCACCGCCCGCCCCGACGCGACGGACGACCCGGCGGCCGTCGGCCCCGTCGACTACGTCTTCCTCGGGCTGAAGGCGAACTCGTACGCCACCAGCGGCCCGCTGGTCCACCCGCTGCTGCACGACAAGACCGCGGTCATCGCCGCCCAGAACGGCATCCCCTGGTGGTACTTCCACGGCCTGCCGGGCCCGTACACGGGACAGCGCATCGAGAGCGTCGACCCCGGGGGCGCCGTCACCCGCACCCTGCCGCCGGAACGCGCCATCGGCTGCGTCGTCTACGCCGCCACCGAACTGGCCGCCCCCGGCGTCGTACGCCACCTGGAGGGCACCCGCTTCTCCATCGGCGAACCGGACGGCGAAGTCAGCCCGCGCTGCCTCGACTTCAGCGCCGCCATGGTGGCCGGCGGCCTCAAGTGCCCGGTCGAGCCCGACCTGCGCAACGACATCTGGATCAAGCTGCTCGGCAACATCTCGTTCAACCCGATCAGCGCGCTCACCCGCGCCACCATGGGCGAGATCGCCGGGCACGACGGCACCCGCGAGCTGGTCACGGCCATGATGCGGGAGACCCTGGAGGTCGCCGCGCGGCTCGGCAGCCGGCCCGGGATCTCCATCGAGCGGCGGCTCGACGGCGCCGCGCGCGTCGGCGACCACAAGACCTCCACCCTCCAGGACCTGGAGCGGGGCAAGCCGCTCGAACTCGACGTGCTGCTCGCCGCCGTGGTCGAGCTGGCCGGCCTGACCGGCGTCCCCGTGCCGACCGTGCGCGCCATCGCCGCGGTCGCAGGACTGCTCGCCGAGACCACGGCCCGCACCCCCGCGGCAGGAGACCGGAGCAACCCGAGCAACCCCAGCAGCCAGGACACCGCCAGGAGCGCCCCATGAAGGACCGCAGCAGGACCCCGAAGCAGTACCCGCGGCTCACCCACCCGCTCGTCCGCGGCGCGGACGGCGAGCTGCACCGGGCGACCTGGGAGGAGGCGCTCGACGCCGCCGCGCGCGGCTTCGCCGCGACCACCGGCGCGCACGGCCCCGACGCCTTCGGCATGTTCTCCTGCGCCCGCTCCACGAACGAGATGAACTACGTCGCGCAGAAGTTCACCCGCGTCGTCATCGGCACCAACAACGTCGACTCCTGCAACCGGACCTGCCACGCCCCCAGCGTCGCCGGCCTGTCCGCCGTCTTCGGCTCCGGCGGCGGCACCTCCTCGTACGCGGAGGTCGAGGAGACCGACCTGATCGTGATGTGGGGCTCCAACGCCCGCTTCGCGCACCCGATCTTCTTCCAGCACGTGCTGAAGGGCATCCGCAACGGCGCCCGGATGTTCGCCGTGGACCCGCGCCGTACGGGAACCGCCGAGTGGGCCGACCGCTGGCTCGGCCTCGACGTCGGCACCGACATCCCGCTCGCCCATGCCGTCGGCCGCGAGATCATCCACGCCGGGCTCGCCAACACCGCGTTCATCGAACGGGCCACCAGCGGCTACGAGGAGTACGCCGCCGCCGTCGAGCCCTGGACCCTCGCCGCCGCCGAGCAGGTCACCGGCGTCCCCGCCGCGGCGATCCGCGAGCTGGCGCACGCGTACGCCACGGCGGAGCGCGCCCAGATGTGCTGGACCCTCGGCATCACCGAGCACCACAACGCCACCGACAACGTCCGCGCCCTGATCAACCTCGCCCTCCTCGCCGGCCACGTCGGCCGCCACGGCAGCGGACTCCAGCCCCTGCGCGGCCAGAACAACGTGCAGGGCGGCGGCGACATGGGCGCCATCCCCAACCGGCTGCCCGGCTTCCAGGACATCCTGGAGCCGCGGGTGCGGGAGCGCTTCGAGACCGCCTGGGACGCCGTCATCCAGCCCCGCTACGGCCTCAACCTCACCGAGATGCTCGACGGCATCGAACGCGGCACGCTGAAGGCCGTCTACTGCATCGGCGAGAACCCCGCCCAGTCCGAGGCCGACAACGAGCACACCGTCCGGCGGCTGCGCGCCCTCGACCACCTCGTCGTCCAGGACATCTTCCTGACGAAGACCGCGCTGCTCGCCGACGTCGTGCTGCCCGCCTCCGCCGCCTGGTGCGAGACCGAGGGCACCACGACCAACAGCGAACGCCGCGTCCAGCGCGTCCGCAAGGCCGTCCGCCCGCCCGGCGAGGCGCGCGACGACATCGACATCCTCTGCGAGCTGGCCCGCCGGCTGGGCCACGACTGGAAGTACGGCGAGGCGCAGGAGGTCTGGGACGAGCTGCGCGCGGTCTCGCCCGACCACCGCGGCATGACGTACGCGCGCCTGGAGGAACACCAGGGCATCCAGTGGCCCTGCCCCAGCGAGGACCGGCTGGAGCCGACGTACCTGCACGGCCGCCTCTGGGAGGCCGACCCCGAGCGCCGCGGCCCCCGCGCGGCCTTCGGCCCGGTCCTGCACTCCCCGCCGGTGGACCTCCTCGACGACGACTACCCGCTGCGGCTCACCACCGGCCGGCGCCTCGACTCGTACAACACGGGCGTGCAGTCCAGCGGCTTCGCCTCGCCGCTGCGCCGCGGCGAGAACATCGAGCTGTCCCCGGAGGACGCGGCGGCCTACGGCGTCGCCCACGGCGAGGAGGTCCGCGTCACCTCGCGCCGCGGCTCGGTCGTCGCCCCGGTGTGGATCGACGAGGGGCTGCGGCCGGGGCTGGCGTTCATGACGCTGCACTTCCCGGACGAGGTCGACACCAACCAGCTGACGATCGAGGCCACCTGCCCGATCGCGGGCACGGCGGAGTACAAGGCGGCGGCGGTACGCATCGACAAGCTCGCCGACCGGCAGGCGGTGCCGTCGTGGACCTGAAGTACACCGACGCCAAGCCGTCCGACGCCGAACGCGCCGCCGTGGACGCGCTGCTGGGCCCGGCCCCGACGGGCTGGGAGGGCGGCGAGCGCGACGCGGCGGACCTGCGCTGGGCCAAGGGCGGCCACGAGGCCCGCGACCGCCGCGACCTGCTGCTCCCGGCCCTGCACGCGGTCAACGACCGGGTGGGCTGGATCAGCGAGGGCGCGCTGGACTACATCTGCCGCCGCCTCACGGTTCCTCCTGCGGAGGCGTACGGGGTCGCCACGTTCTACGCGATGTTCTCCCTGCGCCCGCGCCCGGCGACGGTGCTCCACGTCTGCACGGACATCGCGTGCGCGGCCCGGGGATCGAAGGCTCTGACGGAGGCACTGACCTCGCGACTGGGCCCGGCGGGTGGCCCGGCGGGCGGCGCGGTATGGCAGGAGAGCCCGTGCCTGGGCCTGTGCGAACGGGCCCCGGCGGCGCTGGTGATACGGGCGGGGGAGGCGCCGGACGGCGCGGGGGAGGGGGAGCGGCAGGAAGGCCGCCGGAGCGAGGACCCGGGGTGGCAGGGGCGGAGCCCTCGCGCGGGTACAGGGGCGGAGCCCTGGGAATCCCCCGCGACGGAGGCGCGGGGGGCGGGTCCCGGGGGCGGAGCCCCCGGTTTCGGGAAGGGGCGGGTCAGGGGGACCCCCACCACCGCGATCGTCGCCCCCGCCACTCCCGGCGACCTCATCCGCGCCGCCCGGAATCCGGCCGAAGCCGCCCAGGAGCCCCCGCCCTCCGCCGCCGTCCCCCAAAGCGGCCGCCCCGGTCTCGTTCTCCTCCGCCGCGTCGGCACCGCCGACCCCGCCGACCTCGACGACTACCGCGCCCACGGCGGCTACACCGCCCTGCGCAACGCCTTCGCCCTCGGTCCCGCCGGCGTCATCCGCGAGGTCACCGACTCCGGCCTCCTCGGCCGCGGCGGCGCCGCCTTCCCCACCGGACGCAAGTGGCAGGCCACCGCCTCCCAGCCCGTCCGCACCCGCTACCTCGTCTGCAACGCCGACGAGTCCGAGCCCGGCACCTTCAAGGACCGCGTCCTCATGGAAGGCGACCCCTACGCCCTCATCGAGGCCATGACCATCGCCGGCTACGCCGTCGGCGCCCACCGCGGCTATCTCTACCTCCGCGGCGAATACCCCCGCGCCCTCGACCGCCTCAGCCACGCCGCCGCCCGCGCCCGCGCCCGCGGACTCCTCGGCGACGACGTCCTCGGCCAGGGCTACGCCTTCGACATCGAGATCCGCCGCGGCGCCGGCGCGTACATCTGCGGTGAGGAAACCGCGATCTTCAACTCCATCGAGGGCCACCGCGGCGAGCCGCGCACCAAGCCCCCGTTCCCCGTCGAACAGGGCCTCTTCGGCAAACCCACCGCCGTCAACAACGTCGAGACCCTCGTCAACGTCCTGCCGATCCTCACCCACGGTGCCGCCGCCTACGCCGCCACCGGCACCGCGTCCTCCACCGGCACCAAGCTCTTCTGCGTCGCCGGCACCGTCGACCGCCCCGGCGTCTTCGAGGTCCCCTTCGGTGCCACCCTCCGCGACCTCCTCGACCTCGCCGGCGGTGCCCCGGCAGGGCTGCGCGCCGTGCTGCTCGGCGGTGCCGCGGGCGGCTTCGTCCGGCCCGACGAACTGGACGTGCCGCTGACCTTCGAGGGCGCCCGCGCCGCCGGCGCCACCCTCGGCTCCGGCGTCGTCCTGGTCCTGGACGACACCGTCGACCTGCCCCGCATCCTCATCCGGGTCGCGGAGTTCTTCCGCGACGAGTCCTGCGGCCAGTGCGTCCCGTGCCGCGTCGGCACCGTGCGGCAGGAGGAGGCCCTGCACCGCATCGCCGACCTGCGCGGCGCCGCCGCCGCGGCCGACGTCGCGCTGCTGCGCGAGGTGGGCCAGGCCATGCGCGACGCCTCCATCTGCGGCCTCGGCCAGACCGCGTGGAACGCCGTGGAGTCCGCCATCGACCGCCTGGGAGCCTACGAATGACCAGCGTCCCGCTCGGCCTGCCGCGCCGCCGCGTCGAGTTCGAACTCGACGGCGAGACCGTCCACGCCCTGGAGGGCGACACGATCCTCGACGCCTGCACCGCCGCCGGCAAGGACATCCCGACCCTCTGCTACGGCGACACGCTCACCCCCAAGAACGCCTGCCGGGTCTGTGTCGTGGAGGTCGAGGGCGCGCGGACGCTCGCGCCCGCCTGCTCCCGCCGCGCCGAGCCGGGCATGAAGGTCCGTACCGGCAGCGAGCGGGCCCGGCACAGCCGCAAGCTGGTCCTCGAACTCCTCGCCTCCTCGACCGACCTGTCGACGACGCCGCATGTCGCCGGCTGGATCGAGGAGTACGGCGCGGAGCCCGGCCGGTTCGGCCCGGACGCGGCGACGGTGGGGGACCGCGGTGCGAAGGTCGACAACGACCTCTACGTGCGCGAGTACGGCAAGTGCATCATGTGCTACAAGTGCGTCGACGCCTGCGGCGACCAGTGGCAGAACACCTTCGCCATCGCGGTGGCCGGCCGGGGTTTCGACACGACGATCGCCGTGGAGCACGACGGGCCGCTGCCCGATTCTGCCTGTGTCTACTGCGGCAACTGCATCGAGGTCTGTCCCACCGGGGCGCTCAGCTTCCGGACCGAGTACGAGATGCGCGCGGCCGGCACGTGGGACGAGGACGCGCAGACGGAGACGACGACGGTGTGCGCGTACTGCGGGGTGGGCTGCAACCTCACGCTGCACGTGCAGGACAACCGGATCGTCAAGGTCGGCTCGCCGCACGACAACCCCATCACGCGGGGCAACCTGTGCATCAAGGGCCGGTTCGGCTACGAGCACGTCCAGAACGTCCAGGGTTCGGAGTGATCGGCGATGGGTCGGGTGACGGTGCGGCGTGCGGTGGTGCGGGTGCGTGGGGGGCGGGTGGACCGGCGGGCGGACACGTTGGTGGCGGAGGAGCCGTTGGAGATCCGGTTGGGGGGCCGGGCGTTGGCGGTCA
>NZ_JBDPMI010000022.1:0-141910 GCF_039871555.1 Streptomyces sp. B5E4 | reverse complement strand
CCACGTGTTACTCACCCGTTCGCCACTAATCCCCGGCCGAAACCGGATCATCGTTCGACTTGCATGTGTTAAGCACGCCGCCAGCGTTCGTCCTGAGCCAGGATCAAACTCTCCGTAAATGCATACATGATGCATCACAGAAACGAGTCTGCCTCGCTACTGCTGTGTCACTACATCAAACACTTGGCATCGATTACTTGGCACACTGTTGAGTTCTCAAAGAACGGACACTTCCTTCAAAACCCTTCCGGGCCTCTCCGGGCGTTTCCCTTCGGTGTGTTCCAACCCTAACAGCTTCCTGGGGGTTGAAATGACCGCCCCTCGCGCCCAGTTGAGCGGGCGCGACGGCCCACGGGCTCATCGGGCGGTGACGTAAACCTACTGGACGTTCGGCCGCCGTGCAAATCGCCCCCGGCCCCAACCCCCGCCTGGGGCAACGTCCGAGGCGGGGGTTGGGGCCGGGCCGGGTGGAGCGGGACGGCTCTCCTGAGTCGTCAGACCTCGACGACGACCGGGAGGATCATCGGGCGGCGGCGGAACGTGTCGGAGACCCACTTGCCCACCGTCCGCCGGACCAACTGCTGGAGCTGGTGCGTCTCGGCGACGCCGTTCGAGGCGGACTTGGCGAGGGCTTCCTCCAGCTTCGGGATGACGTCCCGGAACGCCGCGTCCTCGATCCCCGAACCACGGCTCTGGAGATGGGGGCCGCCGACGATCTTGCCCGTCGTGCTGTCGACCACGACGAAGACGCTGATGATGCCCTCCTCGCCGAGGATCCGGCGGTCCTTGAGCGAGGACTCCGTCACGTCGCCGACGGAGAGGCCGTCGACGTACACGTATCCCGCCTGGACCTTGCCGGAGATCTTGGCGACTCCGTCGACGAGGTCGACGGCCACGCCGTCCTCCGCGATGACGATGCGGTCGGCGCGGACGCCTGTCGCCGCCGCGAGTTCGGCGTTGGCCCGCAGGTGGCGCCATTCGCCGTGGACCGGCATGACGTTGCGCGGCTTGCAGATGTTGTAGAAGTACAGCAGTTCGCCGGCCGAGGCGTGGCCCGAGACGTGGACCTTCGCGTTGCCCTTGTGGACGACGTTCGCGCCCCAGCGGGTGAGGCCGTTGATCACGCGGTAGACGGCGTTCTCGTTCCCCGGGATCAGGGACGAGGCGAGGATGACGGTGTCGCCGGCGACGATGCGGATCTGGTGGTCGCGGTTGGCCATGCGGGACAGGGCCGCCATCGGCTCGCCCTGCGAGCCCGTACAGACGAGGACGACCTCGCGGTCCGGCAGATCGTCGAGGGTCTTCACGTCGACGACGAGGCCGGCGGGCACGCGCAGGTAGCCGAGGTCGCGGGCGATGCCCATGTTGCGGACCATGGAGCGGCCGACGAAGGCGACCTTCCGGCCGTACGCGTGCGCCGCGTCCAGGACCTGCTGGATGCGGTGCACGTGGCTCGCGAAGCTCGCCACGATGATGCGCCGCTGCGCCGCCGCGAACACTCCCCGCAGCACCCCGGAGATGTCCTTCTCCGGCGCCACGAACCCCGGGACCTCGGCGTTGGTGGAGTCGACGAGCAGCAGATCGATCCCCTCCTCGCCGAGGCGCGCGAACGCGGGCAGGTCGGTGAGGCGGCCGTCGAGGGGCAGTTGGTCCATCTTGAAGTCGCCGGTGTGCACGACGACGCCCGCGGGGGTGCGGACGGCGACGGCCAGGCTGTCCGGGATGGAGTGGTTGACGGAGACGAACTCGCAGTCGAAGGGCCCGATGCGCTCCCTGCCGCCCTCGGCGACCTGGAGGGTGTACGGGCGGATGCGGTGCTCCTGGAGCTTGGCCTCGATGAGGGCGAGGGTCAGCTTGGAGCCGATCAGGGGGATGTCCGCCTTCTCGCGGAGCAGGTACGGCACGGCGCCGATGTGGTCCTCGTGGCCGTGCGTGAGGACGATGCCCTCGATGTCGTCGAGGCGGTCCCTGATGGTGGAGAAGTCGGGAAGGATCAGGTCGACCCCCGGCTGCTCCTCCTCGGGGAAGAGGACGCCGCAGTCGACGATCAGCAGGCGGCCGCCGTATTCGAAGACGGTCATGTTGCGGCCGATCTCGCCGAGTCCGCCGAGCGGCGTGACGCGCAGGGCGCCCTCCGCGAGTACGGGGGGCGGGCCGAGTTCGGGATGGGGATGGCTCAAAGGTCTCTCCTCACCATGCGCACCGGCCGGGTCCCGGCGGCGGGCCCGGGCGGGGCGCACATGGATGCGTGCGACGGCGGCTTCCCTGAAGCCGCGCCGCGGATTTCTCGGTATGCGGTTGTGACGTCTCGATGGCGGTGAGGACGGCGGTGGTGCGACGCGTACGGCCGGGGCGCGTACGGCTATACGTGCACGCCGCCGCCCTTGAGGTCCCGCTTGAGCTGCTCGGTCTCCTCCGGCGAGAGTCCGACGAGGGGCAGCCGCAGCGGGCCGCCGGGGAGCTGCCGCAGGGCGAGCGCCGCCTTGACGGTGATGACGCCCTGGGTGCGGAACATGCCGGTGTAGACGGGGAGCAGTTGCTGGTGCAGCTCGGTGGCCTTGACCACGTCGCCGCTGGTGTACGCCTCGACGAGGGCGACCAGCTCGGGGGTGACGAGGTGGCCGACGACGGAGACGAAGCCGACGCCGCCGACGGACAGCAGCGGCAGGTTCAGCATGTCGTCGCCGGAGTACCAGGCCAGGCCCGTCTGGGCGATGGCCCAGCTGGCGCGGCCGAGGTCGCCCTTGGCGTCCTTGTTGGCGACGATCCGGGGGTGCTCGGCCAGCCGGACCATGGTCTCGGTGTTGATCGGGACGCCGCTGCGGCCGGGGATGTCGTAGAGCATCACGGGCAGGTCGGTGGCGTCGGCGATGGCCTTGAAGTGGGCGTAGAGGCCCTGCTGCGGCGGCTTGCTGTAGTACGGCGTGACGGTCAGCAGACCGTGGGCGCCGGCGTCCTGGGCGGCGCGGGCCAGCTCGATGCTGTGCCGGGTGTCGTTCGTCGAGGCTCCGGCGACGACGTGGGCGCGGTCGCCGACGGCGTCCACCACGGCCCGTACGAGCTGGGCTTTCTCCGCATCGCTCGTGGTGGGGGACTCGCCGGTGGTGCCGTTGAGCACCAGCCCGTCGTTGCCTGCGTCGACGAGGTGGGCGGCGAGTCGCTGGGCGCCGTCGAGGTCGAGGGCGCCGTCGGGGGTGAACGGCGTGACCATGGCGGTCAGCATCCGTCCGAAGGGCGTCTGCGGGGTGGATGTCGGAGCCATGAGTGACACGCTACTCGTAAGAATGCCGGGAGCGCGCGCTTGGGTGGCGTGCGGTGCGGCAGGCGCGGGAGAACCCGGCACTGCCTGCTCGGGGGTTCAAGCAGTACCGGGTTCGTATCCTCAGCCTAGGCGAACTTCGCGATAACTACCATTCCAGACATTTCACCACGGCATTCGTGCACCCTCCGGCTCTGTCGGCACGCCGGGTGCCGGCTGCACCCGGGTACCTTTGAGAGGTATTCGGCACATGGCCCTGGATCTGGGCACTTTACGGGACGTGCCGACGTTGTCCGGATGGCAGGAGCCGAATCGACAAACCCACGAGCCCTGAGGTGGTGCCCCAGCATGCTTCGCCGTCGGCGTGAGCCCGTTCCGTTCGCCTTCATAGCGGAGGCAGACCGCTTCCGCAGCGACGTCCCGGTGCCGCCACCCGTGAAACGCGCCGGGATCGGGGAGATCGCCGGGCGGGCGCTGGTGGGCGTGCTGATAGTGGCGGGGCTGGTCGGCGCCGTGGTGTTCGGCATCCCGGCCATGCAGCTCACGGACGACCCCGGGTCCGCGCAGGACACGGAGACGGTGCGCACCCCCTGACGCCGCCCGCGGCGCCCCGTCACCGCCGTCACAGGCGTATCGGGTGCCCCGTCCGCACCCCCGGGGTGGTGGGTCCGCCGGGGCCTCGCTAGCCTCGCAGGCGTGCCACTGCCCTTTCTGACCGCCGACCGCGACTTCGGAGACGTCGCCGGCGACGCGTCCCTCCCGTTCGCCGACCGCGACCGCTGGCGCCGGCCCTACCGTCCGGGACCCTGGCGGGTGCTCATGGCCGCCGTCGAGCTGCTGCTCGCCTCGTATCTCCTCTTCGCGACCGTCATCATGCTGCTCGCCGGCTCGGTCACGGGCGCGCTGACGTGCGCGGGCGTGGCGGTGGCCTTCATCCTGGCGGCGCTGCGGCTGCTGCGGGTGGGGGTGTGGGTGAGCGCGCACGGGCTGCGGCAGGTGCACCTCTTCCACACCGTCACCCTGTCGTGGGACGAGATCACCGCCGTACGCACCGTGCAGCAGCCGGTGAAGTGGCTCGGCCTGCCGCGTACGGTGCAGGGGCAGGCGCTCCTGGTGGTCCCGGCGGCGCGACGGCGCGGGCGGGGCGGGGCGGGGGCGCCGCTGCGGCCCCTGCTGACGGACACCAACGCCGACTTCCTCAGCCGCCCCGAGGCGTTCGACCGGGCGGCCGACACCGTCGAGGCGTGGGCGACGGAGCTGCGCTGACGCTCCGCAGGCGCCCGTGCCGCCCCGGGGCGTACGGCCGCCTGCTAGCCCGCCGTCCTGCGCAGTCTGATCGCCTGCTGCATCGCCTTGCGCGCCCGCGGGGTGTCGCGCGCGTCGTGGTAGGCGACCGCCAGCCGGAACCAGCTCCGCCAGTCCTCCGGCGCCGCCTCCGTCTCGGCCTTGCGGCGGCGGAAGACCGCGTCGGCCGAGTCGCGGTCGATACGGCCGCTCGGGGTGCGCTTCAGCTCGTCGACCGGCAGCCCGCCCTCGGCGTCCAGCTCCCGCGCCAGCGCGCTCGCGGCGCGGGCGAAGGCGGTGGTGTGCCACAGGAACCAGATGCCGATGGCGGGGAGCACGAGCACGGCGACGCCGAAGGCGACGGTCAGCGGCGTGCCCTCGCGCAGCAGGTACCAGCCGCGGGTGCCGGCGAGGAAGAAGTACACGACCAGCACGGCCGACAGCACGATGTACGTGATCTTCGAGCGCATGAGCGGGGTCCGGGCGGCGGCGTCAGCCGAGGTCGAGGAAGTGTTCCAGGCCGACCGTCAGGCCCGGGGTCGCGGTCACCCGGCGGGCGGCGAGCAGGATGCCCGGCATGAAGCTGCTGTGGTGCAGCGAGTCGTGCCGGATGGTCAGGGTCTCCCCCGCGTCGCCGAGCAGCACCTCCTGGTGGGCGAGGAGCCCCCGGAGCCGGACGGAGTGCACGGGCACCCCGTCGACGTCGGCGCCGCGGGCACCGGGCAGGGCGGTGGCGGTGGCGTCGGGCTGCGGCGGCAGGCCGGCCTCGCGGCGGGCCTCGGCGATGAGGCGGGCGGTGCGGGTGGCGGTGCCGGACGGGGCGTCGGCCTTGTTCGGGTGGTGCAGCTCGACGACCTCGGCGGACTCGAAGAACCGGGCGGCCTGCCGGGCGAAGTGCATGGTGAGGACGGCGCCGAGGGAGAAGTTCGGGGCGATGAGCACGCCGGTGCCGGGGCTGTCGGCGAGCCGGGTGCGCAGCGCGTCGAGGCGGTCGTCGGTCCAGCCGGTGGTGCCGACGACGGCGTGGATGCCGTTGCGTACGCAGAAGTCGACGTTCGCGGGAGCGGAGTCCGGGTGGGTCAGCTCGACGGCGACCTCGGCGCCGGCCTTCGTCAGCTCCGCGAGGTCGTCGTCGCGGTCGACGGCGGCGACGAGGTGCATGTCCTCGGCGGCCTCGACGGCCCTGGCGGCCTCGGAGCCGATACGGCCGCGGGCGCCGATGACGCCGACCTTGAGCTGGGTGGTCATGCGCGTACTACCTCCGGTGTCGATGGGGGTCGTTCCCCTGCCCGCCTCTTCCCGAGCCGGGGGCGGCGCCCCCGGGCCCCGCTCCGCGCCTCCGGCGCGGGAGGGAGGGCCTCGCCCGGGACCCGGCGGGATTTCGCCCCGGCCCCGGGCACTCGCCCACGTTACGCCGTGTCCGCGCGGGCCCGGCGCCCCGCTCCCTCAGGCCACCGCCTCGCGCAGCGCGGTGGCCTGGCGGTCCGTGACCGGTCCTATGACGGACAGGGACGGGCGGCGCCCCAGGACGGTCGCGGCCACCTCGCGGACGTCGTCGGGGGTGACCGCGCGGATGCGGGCCAGGATGTCGTCGACCGACATCTGCTCGCCCCAGCACAGCTCGCTCTTGCCGAGGCGGTGCATCAGCGCGCCGGTGTCCTCCAGCCCCAGCACCAGGGAGCCGCACAACTGGCCGACGGCACGGGCGACCTCGTCGTCGGGCAGGCCGTTCCTGGCGACCAGCGCCAACTCCTCGCGGCAGAGCTTGAGCACGTCGGCGGCCTGCGCGGGGCGGCATCCGGCGTAGACGCCGAAGAGGCCGCAGTCGGCGAAGCCGGAGGTGTACGAGTACACGGAGTAGGCCAGGCCGCGCTTTTCCCGGATCTCCTGGAAGAGCCGGGAGCTCATGCCGCCGCCGAGGGCCGCGGACAGCACGCTGAGCGCCCAGCGGCGCTCGTCGTGCCGGCCGACGCCGGGGGCGCCGAGGACGAGGTGGGTCTGCTCGGTGCGGCGCTCCTGCAGCTCGAAGCGGCCCGCGGTACGCAGCGTGCGGCTGCCGGCGCGGGGGCCGTGCGGGGCGGCGTCGGCGGCGTCGAGGGCGCCGGCGCGGTCGAAGGCGGCGGCCACGCGGCGTACCACGTCGTCGTGGTCGACGTTGCCCGCGGCGGCGACGACGAGCCGGGTGGGCACGTAGTGGCGCTGGTAGAAGCGGGCGACGCGGTCGCGGGTGAGCGCCGTGACGGTCTCGACGGTGCCGAGGACGGGGCGGCCGAGGGGGGTGTCGCCGAGCATCGTGCGGGCGAAGAGGTCGTGCACGCAGTCGCCGGGGTCGTCCTCGGTCATCGCGATCTCTTCGAGGACGACGCCGCGTTCGGCCTCGACGTCCTCCGCGCGGATGACGGAGCCGGTGAGCATGTCGCAGACGATGTCGACGGCCAGCGGCAGGTCCGTGTCGAGGACCCGCGCGTAGTAGCAGGTGTACTCCTTGGCCGTGAACGCGTTCATCTCGCCGCCGACCGCCTCGATGGGGGCGGAGATGTCGAGGGCCGAGCGCGTCCTGGTGCCCTTGAAGAGGAGGTGCTCCAGGTAGTGCGTGGCGCCGCCGAGCGCGGGGGTCTCGTCCCGGGAGCCGACGTGCGCCCAGATGCCGAAGGTCGCGGAGCGGACGGCGGGCAGCCTCTCGGTGAGCACGCGCAGTCCGCCGGGCAGCACCGTCTTGCGTACGGTGCCGGCGCCGTCGGAGCCGTCGGAGCCTTCGAGGAGCGTCGCGGTGGTGGAGCGCGGACGGGGGACGGCCCGCCCCCGGTACGGGGGGCGGGCCGCCTTCCGACTGCTGCGGGGCAGGGTCACTTCGCGGACTCGTCCTCGGACTTCCCGGCGTCGTCGCCGTCCTTCTCCTCGCCCTCCAGGACGGGGATGAGGGACAGCTTGCCGCGCTGGTCGATCTCGGCGATCTCGACCTGGACCTTCTGGCCGACGCCGAGGACGTCCTCGACGTTCTCCACGCGCTTGCCGCCGGCGAGCTTGCGGATCTGCGAGATGTGCAGCAGACCGTCCTTGCCGGGCAGCAGGGAGACGAAGGCGCCGAAGGAGGTGGTCTTCACGACCGTGCCCAGGTAGCGCTCGCCGACCTCGGGCATCGTCGGGTTGGCGATGCCGTTGATGATCGTACGGGCGGCCTCGGCGGCCGGGCCGTCGGCGGCGCCGATGTAGATCGTGCCGTCGTCCTCGATGGTGATCTCGGCGCCGGTGTCCTCCTGGATCTGGTTGATCATCTTGCCCTTGGGGCCGATGACCTCGCCGATCTTGTCCACGGGGATCTTGATGGTGATGATCCGCGGGGCGTGCGGGGACATCTCGTCCGGCCGGTCGATGGCCTCCATCATCACGTCGAGGATGTGCAGCCGGGCGTCGCGGGCCTGCTTCAGGGCCGCGGCCAGCACGGAGGCGGGGATGCCGTCCAGCTTGGTGTCGAGCTGCAGGGCGGTGACGAACTCCTTGGTGCCGGCGACCTTGAAGTCCATGTCGCCGAAGGCGTCCTCGGCGCCGAGGATGTCGGTCAGCGTCACGTAGTGCGTCTCGCCCTCGATCTCCTTGGAGATCAGGCCCATGGCGATGCCGGCGACCGGGGCCTTCAGCGGCACACCGGCGTTGAGCAGCGACATCGTCGAGGCACAGACGGAGCCCATGGACGTCGAGCCGTTGGAGCCGAGGGCCTCGGAGACCTGGCGGATCGCGTACGGGAAGTCCTCGCGGCTCGGCAGCACCGGCACGATGGCGCGCTCGGCGAGCGCGCCGTGGCCGATCTCGCGGCGCTTGGGGGTGCCCACGCGGCCGGTCTCGCCGGTGGAGTACGGCGGGAAGATGTAGTTGTGCATGTAGCGCTTGCGCGTCACCGGGTTGAGGGTGTCGAGCTGCTGCTCCATCCGGAGCATGTTCAGCGTCGTCACGCCCATGATCTGGGTCTCGCCGCGCTCGAAGAGCGCCGAGCCGTGCACCCGCGGGATCGCCTCGACCTCGACGGCCAGCGGCCGGATGTCGGTCACGCCGCGGCCGTCGATACGGACCTTCTCGCGGATGACGCGCTCGCGCACCAGCTCCTTGGTGAGCGCGCGGTACGCCGCGGAGATCTCCTTCTCGCGGCCCTCGAACTGCGGCAGCAGCTTCTCGGCGGCGACGTCCTTGACGCGGTCCAGCTCGGCCTCGCGCTCCAGCTTGTTGCTGATGGTGAGGGCCTGGGCCAGCTCGTCGCGCACGGCCTGGGTGAGCGCCTGCAGCACGTCGTCCTGGTGGTCGAGGAAGACGGGGAACTCGCCGGTGGGCTTGGCGGCCTTGGCGGCGAGGTCGGCCTGCGCCTTGCACAGGGTCTTGATGAAGGGCTTGGCGGCGTCCAGACCGGCGGCGACGACCTCCTCGGTCGGCGCGGTGGCGCCGCCCTTGACCAGCTCGACGGTCTGGTCGGTGGCCTCGGCCTCGACCATCATGATCGCCACGTCGCCGTCGTCCAGGACGCGGCCGGCGACGACCATGTCGAAGACGGCCTCCTCCAGCTCGGCGTGGGTGGGGAAGGCCACCCACTCGCCGCGGATGAGGGCGACGCGGGTGCCGCCGATGGGGCCGGAGAACGGCAGGCCCGCCAGCTGGGTGGAGGCGGAGGCGGCGTTGATGGCGACCACGTCGTAGAGGTGGTCGGGGTTGAGCGCCTCGATGGTGGCGACGATCTGGATCTCGTTGCGCAGGCCCTTCTTGAAGGAGGGGCGCAGCGGCCGGTCGATGAGCCGGCAGGTGAGGATGGCGTCCTCGCTGGGGCGGCCCTCGCGGCGGAAGAAGGAGCCGGGGATCTTGCCGATGGCGTACATACGCTCTTCGACGTCCACCGTCAGCGGGAAGAAGTCGAGCTGGTCCTTGGGCTGCTTGGAGGCGCTGGTCGCCGCGAGAACCATGGTCTCGTCGTCGAGGTAGGCGACGGCGGAGCCGGCGGCGAGCTTGGCGAGCCGGCCGGTCTCGAAGCGGATGGTGCGGGTGCCGAACGAGCCGTTGTCGATGACGGCCTCGCTGTAGTGGGTTTCGTTCTCCACCAGGAAATTCTCCTCGTCTGCGCCCACGCCCGTGTGGCGTGGGCCGTGAGCGGTGGAGCACCCGCGCGGCAGGCTCGGGCCGGATGAGCGGCTGTAGGCCGGGCCGGTCTTCGATCGAAGCCACCGGGGTGCGCGCTGTCGCGTGCTCCGAAGGCCACTACCGAGGACCGGCGCCCGCTGTCGGCACAGGTCCGGCGGCTGCGGGCGGTTGCTCCCCGTATTCACTCTGTGCTGATGTCCTGCCGACCAGAGTACAAGTCCCCCTGGCGGCGTCTCGACGGCTGGCTGGCAACCGTTCGGTAAGGGTCCGTACGGACGGACCGGCCCGGCGTCCGGGCGAAATCGGAGCGCTCCGGGCATACACCGAGGGAGCGGCTCCCGGTGCGGGAGCCGCTCCCTCGTACGGGCTAGCGGGCGCCGGCGGCGCCGCGGCGGATGCCGAGGCGGTCGACCAGCGTACGGAAGCGGGCGATGTCCTTCTTCGCCAGGTACTGCAGCAGCCGGCGGCGGCGGCCGACGAGCAGGAGCAGACCGCGGCGCGAGTGGTGGTCGTGCTTGTGGGTCTTCAGGTGCTCGGTCAGGTCGCTGATGCGCTGGGTGAGCATCGCCACCTGGACCTCGGGGGAGCCGGTGTCGCCTTCCTTCGTGGCGTACTCGGCCATGATCTTCTTCTTGGTCGCGGTGTCGAGCGACATGCTTCCCACTCCTCGGGTCGGCGCCGCCGAGCGTCCCTGGTTTTGGTCACAGGGAATCTGCGGTGACTCGGCAGGCGGGGCGGTCGCGGCGCCTCACCCGGGTGAAAACGGGGGCACTCACGCGAACCGTCCGCCAGCCTATCAGCCGTACGGCGGCCCGAAGACCGCCGTCCGGCGCCGCCCGGCGGGGCCGGGGGTGCGGGTCAGATCTTGACACCGTGCTTGCTGAGGAACGCGACCGGGTCCACGGCGGAGCCGTAGGCGGGGGTGGTGCGGACCTCGAAGTGCAGGTGCGGACCGGTGGAGTTGCCGGTCGTACCGATCTTGCCGATCAGCTCCTTGGCGTTGACCTGCTCGCCGACGGAGACGTCGATCTCGGAGAGGTGCGCGTACTGGGTGTAGAGGCCCTCACCGTGCTTGATCACGATGTTGTTGCCGTAGGCGCCGCCCCAGCCGGCCGTGACCACGGTGCCGTCGCTGGCCGCCTTGACCTTCGTGCCCGTGGGGGCGGCGAAGTCCTGGCCGCTGTGCTTCGCGGCCCAGCGGGCACCGCCCTGGTTGTACTGGCCGGTGACGTCGTAGTCGGCCGTGACGGGCTTGACCCAGTCGGGCTTGCTGTCGGCCGTGGCCACCCCCGAGCCGAGGGCGAGAACCATGCCGCCGCCGGCGGCGAGCATCGCGGTGGTGGCTATGGGGGCGGTGAACTTGGCGTGCTTGAACATTCTTGGAATTCCCTCCAGAAAGGTTTCGACCCGGCTGCGCTCCGAGGTCGCTCCACCTTGGTAACGCGTCGGATCGGGACGTTCAAGGACCCTTGGTACGAGCCGGGGTCGTAGCGGCGAGTCGGGTTTTTCTACCCCTTGTGGGCTCCCGAAGAAGGGTCGCGAGAAGGCTTCCGGAAGGCATACGAGAGGACTTTCGGAGGTCATATATGCTGGTCAGAGCGCTTCGCACAGCCCGTGTCCAAAAGTCCGGCACGCCCCCCTGCCGAAAGTCCGGCGGGCGCAGAGGCGAAAGTCCCGGACCCTCGTCGGATTCGCCTACTACCGCTTTTAGGATTCCTTAAGAGGCATGTGGTGCACGCCACTCCCGGATAAGAATCCACGGCTCTCGCGCGGGACTTTCTCCCCTGCCCCGCGGGACCAATTACCCCCCGCCCGGCACGGAGCCCCGCCGTCCCCGGTAGGCTGCGTGCGGCCAGTTCCTAGGAGGGGGTATGGAACCGCTGCGACTCGACGACCCCGAGCAGTTCGGGGCGTACCGGCCGGTGGGGCGTCTGGACACGGACGCCGGCGAGATGCGCGCGCCGGGCGCGCGCTACATCGCGCAGGCGCCAGGCGGCGAACGCACCGTCCTGATCACCGCACCGCACGCCGAGGCGACGGCCGCCGACCACGGCCACGCCGGGCGCTTCCACGCCGCCGCCGCCGAGGCCCAGCGCCTCGGCGGTACGGGCGGCCCGTGGCTGGCGCCGGTGAGCGAGCTGTCGGCCGCCGGCCCGCCCTGGTGGGCGATGCCGTACCGGCCCGCGCTGCCACTGCCCGCCGCGCTGGACGCCCAGCAGGGCCCGCTGCCCGAGCGCACCGTGTACGCCGTGGGCGCCGCGCTGGCCGAGACGCTGGCGGCGCTGCACGCCGCGGGAGCGGCGCACGGCGGGCTCGACCCGACGGCCGTGCTGCTCACCGGTGACGGTCCGCTGCTGACCGGCTACGGCACGGTGAGCGCGGCGGGCGCCGACGGCAGCCCGCGCGAGCGCCAGGCCGGGCTGATACCCGAGTTCCTGCCGCCGGAGCAGGCTGCGGGCGGGCGGCCGCGGCCGCTGGGCGACGTCTATGCGCTCGCCGCAGTGCTCGTGTACGCCGCGACCGGCCTGGTCCCGGGCGACCAGGCGGCGGAGCCGCAGGCGGGGGCCTTCCCCGACCCGCTGACGGACCCGCTCGGCGATCCCGCGTACGGCGCGGACCCGTACGCCACCGACCCCCACGGCACCCCCGCGAACCCGCTGGACCTGCTCCGGCCCGGCCTCCGCGCCGTCCTGGAGCCCTGCCTCCACCCCGACCCGGCCCGCCGCCCCACCGCCGCCGCGCTGCTGCCCGGCCTGCTGCACGCCGCGGCGCCCGGTCACTCCGCGGCCCCCGGCCCGGGAGCGGCCGCGCCCGGGACCGTGCTCGACGCGGCGACCACCCGCTCCGGCGCCGCCCTGGCCCCCGGCTGGCTGCCCCGCCGGGTCAGCGCCGCCCTGGCGCTCCAGGCCGCCGACGTGCTCGCCGCCGAGACCGAGCCGGACCCCGATTTCCTCGCGGCGCCGGTCCCCGGCACGCCCGGGGCGCCGGACCTGATCGGCGGCACCACCGTCATCGGCCGTCCCGCCACCCGCCGCGCCCTGCTCGCCGGCATCGCCGGCGGGGCGGTGGGCGTCGCGGCCGGCGGCGCCGCGGCCTGGGCCGCGACCGCCGAGGACCCGCCGCCCCCGCCGACCGCCGCGGAGCGGCTGGCCGCCCGCACCACCGGCAGGAAGCGGCTGACCGGTGCCCCGCCGCCCGTCCTGTGGGGCAAGGGCCTGGGCAAGGTGGAGCCGGTCGGCCCGCCCGCCGTCGCCGGGGGCACCGCCGCGCTGGTCGTCGCGAAGTCCGGCGTCTTCGCGCTGGACCTGCGCACCGGCAAGGAGCTGTGGGAGCAGTCGGACGTCAGCGCCGCGGCGCCCGCCGTGCCGTTCGGCGACGGCATGGTGCTGGTGCCCGGCAAGGACCTGACGGTGCTCGACGCCGCGGACGGCTCGGTCGCCTGGACGTCGGAGAAGTTCCGCCGGGGCGGCAGGACGCCGTACGGCGCGCTCCTCGGGGTGGCCGGCGACACCGCCGCGTTCACCGTCGAGGAGGGCGGCGAGCTGGCGGTCGTCGGCTTCGACCTGGCCAAGCGCCGTGAGCTGTGGCGCTCGCCCGGCTCGGCCACCGCGACCGCCGCGCTCTTCCTCGGCGGCTCGGTCGTCCTGGTGCCCGAGGCCGACGAGGACGCCAGGTACCGCGACAAGCCGGTCACGGTCTCCGCGCTCGACCTCGCCAGCGGCGAGGAGCGGTGGGCGCAGGAGTACGCCGGGATGGCGGGCGGCCACTGGGCGGCGGCGGGCGAGGACCTGCTGGTCGCCACCGCCGGCAAGACGATGCGCGGCTACGACGCGAGCGGCGACGGCGCCGAGTTGTGGAATCTGACCGCGGAGCCGTGGGACGAGGACATGGAGAGCACCAACCCGCAGAACCTCGGCCCGCCCGCCGTGCAGGGCACGATGATCCACGCCCTCGACACCTTCCGTGCCGTGCACTCGGTGGCGCAGGACTCGGGCAAGGAGCAGTGGAAGCGCAATCCGCAACTCGCCTACGTCGGGGTGCTCGTCCAGGCCCCGCCGCTGCACGTCACGTCCGACGAAAAGCTGCTGATCGCGGGCGACGACACCCAGGTGCTGGCGTACGACGCGGACGGCGGCGACCTGCTGTGGCGGTTCACCGACATGCGGCCGGGCAAGCCGAAGTACGCACACCGGCGCCGGGTGGCGGTCGGCAGGAACACGGCCGTGGTCGCGAGCGGGAGCAGCGTGTACGCGCTGCCGCTGGACTGAGCGCGCGGCGGCAAGGGGGATTGTTCGTATGCACACGTTGACCGGCTCCGGCGGTCCGAACGGCGGCGCGACCGGCACGACCGTGGGCGGCCAGCGGAGAGTGGGTCCGCACCGGATCGTCGCGCCGCTGGGCGGTTTCGCCCCGGAGGGCGGGCCCCCCGACGGGCCGCAGTTCCATCTGGCGTTCAGCGAGCCGCTGGGCCGGGTCGTGGTGCTGATGACGCCGCCCGCGGCGCTCGCCGCCGACCCCGGCTTCCGGGTCCGGTTCGCCTCCGAGGCCGGTACGTCCGCGCGGCTGGCCGGCCCGGCCGCCGCGCCGGTGGCCGGGGTGGCGCCGCAGGAGGAAGAGCCGTGGGTGGCGTACGACTGCGCGCCCGCGCTGCCGCTGCCCGCGGCGCTGGCGGCGCACGGCGGGCCGCTGCCGGTGCCGTACGTCTGCCGGCTCGGGGTGTCGCTGGCCGCCGCGGTGCTCCAGGCGCACGCGCAGGGCCTGGTCTACGCGGGGCTGACGCCCGCCGCGGTACTGCTGACGGCGGCCGGGCCGCGGCTCGTGGCGTACGGCGCGGTGCGCGCGGCGGCGCCGGGCGACGGGCCCCGTACGGCGGTGCCCGGGCTGCCGCCCGCGTGGCTGCCGCCGGAGCAGCACGCCGGCGGGGTGCCGCGGCCGCTGGGCGACATCCATGCCCTGGGCGTGGTGCTGGCGTACGCCGCCACCGGCGCCCCCTCCCCCGACCTGGCCGGCGTGCCGGAGCCGCTGGCCTCCGTCCTCGCCGGCTGTCTGGCCCAGGACCCGGCGCAGCGCCCCCGCGCGGACGCGCTGCTCCAGCATCTTCAGCAGGCGCAGCAGGCCCTCCCGGCGGAGCCGGGGCAGGAGGAGGTGCCCGGCGCCGTCGCCGCGGCGCTGACCGCCCAGCTTCCCGCGCTGCCGGCGCAGGGCCCGCTCACACCCCCGCCCGGCCCCGGCGGCCCCGGCGGTCCGCCCGCTCCCGGGCAGACGCCGGAGACGTCGGCCGGGGCGGGTGCCGGGCAGACCGCGGTGCCCCCATCGCGCCCGGGCCGCCGCGCGCTGCTGCGCGGCCTCGCCTTCGGCGCCGCGGGCCTCACGGTCGGCGGGGGCGGTGTCTACGCGTACCGCCGCGCGACGAAAGAGGAACCGCCGGTCTACCGCACCACCCCCGCGAAGGGCGCCGCGCCCACGCCGCTGTGGCAGTACTCGCTGCAGGGCCAGGAGGCCGACGGGGTCAGCCTCATCGGCAGGATCGCCGCCGTGGAGACGATGGGCGCGCTCACCGCCGTGAACGTGCGCACCGGGAAGAAGGCGTGGGACTCCGACGTGTTCGCGGACGGGGGTCTGATCGACCTCGGCCGCGGCCAGGCGCTCGTCATCTCGACATTCAGCGCCATGGAGATCGTCGACCTCGCCGGCGGCAAGTCGAAGGGCGCCATCGAGGACTACTCGGCGAACGGCAAGCTGTCCTTCCAGGAGGCCGTAGGCGCCGTCGACGGGATCGTCTACTTCCTGGCCACGCGGGGTGCGGACCTGGAGGAGTTCGCCATGGTCGCGTACGACACCCGCAAGCGCGAAGAGGTGTGGAACAAGCCGCTGCCCGAGGGCTACGGCGACCTGAACGACAATCCGCTCAGCGACGGCGAGAGGATGAAGGTCCGCGGCCGCGAGCTGTTCATCCCCAGCGCTCCCACCTCCGGCTTCGACTTCAGCTACCTCGTACTCGACCGGCGCAGCGGCGAGAAGGCGTGGGAGCAGAAGTTCGAGGGGATCGAGGACTACGACGGCCCCAGCAGCTTCGCGACCGAAGCCGGGATGCTCGTCAGTCCCAAGAACGAGGGCGACACGCTGCGGGGGTTCGAGATGCGCGGCGCCAAGAAGGTCTGGGAGCACCCGATGAAGGAGCACTTCTCCGGGGAGCTGACCGACGCGCGCTCGCGGGTGCTGTACGGCACGCAGGGCGCCGAGGTGACGGCCCTGTCGGTGCGGAGCGGCAAGCCGGTGTGGCGCACCCCGGTCTACTCCGGCGGCCGGTTCGACGTCACGAACGTCGTCCTCAGCGGCACCGGCGGCACGCTCTTCTACAGCAACGACGCCGAGGTACAGGCGTTCGACACCCGCGACGGCTCGCCGCTCTGGCGGTTCGCCACGGTCAGCGAGGCCGGCGGCGCCACCGACGACGGCACCGGCGTCTCCGGCCGGGTGCTCGCCGCCGACGACGGCATCGCCCTCGTCCTGTCCAAGGACGCCCTCTACGCACTCCCGGTGGACTGATCCCATGGCTACGCCCCTCACCCACGACGATCCGCAGCAACTGGGCCCGTACCGGCTGGTCGCCCGCCTCGGCAGCGGCGGCATGGGCACCGTCTACCTCGCCCGCTCCGCGGGCGGGCGCACCGTGGCGCTCAAGACCATGCACGCCGACCTCGTCAGCGGCGAAGCCGGCACCGCGGGCGCCGAGTTCCGCACCCGCTTCCGGCTGGAGACCGACGCCGCCCGCGTCATCGGCGACCACTACGGCGCCGAGGTCGTCGACGCCGACCCGCTGGCGGAGACGCCCTGGCTGGCGACCGAGTACGTGCTCGGCCCGCCGCTGGACGAGGCGGTGGCGGTGTCGGGACCGCTGCCCGAGACCACCACGCGGGCGCTGGGCGCCGCGCTCTGCGAGGCGCTGGGACAACTGCACCGCTCGGGCGTCGTCCACCGCGACCTGAAGCCGTCGAACATCCTGCTGACGTCGGCGGGGCCGAAGGTCATCGACTTCGGCATCGCCCGCGCGGCGGGCGACGACCACCTGACCCGTACCGGCACCGCCGCGGGCACGCCCGCCTTCATGTCGCCCGAGCAGGCGTCCGGCGTCGAACACACCCCCGTCGGCGACGTGTTCGCGCTCGCCGGCGTGCTGGTCTTCGCCTGTACGGGCCACGGCCCCTTCGGCGGCGGCCAGGCCGCGGACCTGCTGTACCGGGTGCGCTACGGCGAGGCCGACCTGTCCGGCGTGCCCGCCGGCCTGCTGCCGCTGCTGCAGCGCTGCCTGGCCAAGGAGCCGGAGGTCCGCCCCGGCACCGACGAGCTGGCGATGCTGCTCGCCGAGGGACTGCCGGGCGGTACGGCAGACTTCGCCGACCATCTCCCGGACGCGCTGCACGCCGACATCCTGCGCCGCGCCGCCGTCGCCTGGCAGCCGCAGCCGCCCCGGCTGCCGTCGCCGGAGCAGGCCGCCATGGAGACCGAGAGGGGCGCGGGCAACGGTCCGTCGCGGCGCAAGGTGCTGGCGCTCGCCGGCGCGGGCGCCGTGGCGGTCGGCGGTGCGGGCGTCGGGGCGTGCGCGTACCTCCGCGACGACGAGAAGGAGCCGGAGGCCAAGCCCAGGGCGACGAAGCCGAAGGCGCCGAAGGAGCTGTGGACGCGCCCGGTCGTGGGCGGCGGCGGTGCGTTCAGCCTGGCCACCGGCGGGAACTACGTGCTGCTCCTCACGACCACCGGCGGCGGGCAGTTCGTCGACGCGCGCAGTGGCAAGCTGCGCGGCGTCAGCCAGTTCCTCTCCCCGTCCACCGGCATCATCGGCGACGACTCCGGGTTCTTCTCCGTGGCCAGCCGCAGTGTCTCGGGCGAGGGCACCCACGCCCTCTTCGCCAACGACCCCGAGACGGGCGAGCAGGAGGAGGACGTCGTCCTCAACGGCGCGGACGTCAGGGGCACGGCCATCGAGGCCGCCGAGAACGGCATCGTGCTGATGCGCGCGACCACACGCTGGGTGACCCGGGTCTACCGCGACAAGGAGACGAAGAAGAAGGTCGTCGAGAAGACGCCGTGGACCTCGCAGTTCGTGGCGGCGGACATGAAGACCGGCGAGCTGCTGTGGGGGTACGACAACAAGTCCCCGGACACCGGCCCCTCGTACGCCACCGCCCTGACGAAGAACGAGGCGCTCATCCGCGTCGAGTCCACCCTGACGTGCATCGACGCCAGGACCGGCGAGGTGCGCTGGACCTGGAAGGCGCCGAAGGCCGACCGCGAGTCGCTGGCCGGGCTGCAGCAGTTCCCCACCGCCAAGGGCCACGTCCTCCTCGGCCTGCGCGACCTGACCGCGCTGCGGCTGTCGGACGGCGAGGTGGGCTGGTCCGTCGGCGAGGACCGCGAGGCCCGCGCCGCCCTCGGCCCGGACACCCGCCTGTACGGCACCCCCGCGGTCAAGGACGGCAAGGTCTACGTCGTCGAGAACGGCAACGGGCTCATCGCCATCGACGGCGCCAGCGGCGAGGTCGAGTGGGAGGCCAAGGCCGACTGGGCCGGGCCGCAGGCGTTCATCGTCGCGCCCGTGGTCGGCAAGAAGTACGCGTACGTGGGCACCGGCGGCCGCGACTGGGTGCGGGCCGTCGACCTCAAGGAGCACAAGACGGCCTGGTCGTACCGGGGGCCCGAGGACAACGAGCGCCCGATGGTCCTCGAACAGGACGACGCGAAGGTCGTCCTCGTCGTCACCGCGGCCGAAGTGCGCGGGCTCCCCCTTCAGTAGGAACTTCCACCAGGAGCGGTACGTCCATGAAACCCCTCGGCACCGGAGACCCGCTGCGCCTCGGCCCGTACCGCCTCATCGGCGTGCTCGGCGCGGGCGGCATGGGCAAGGTGTACCTCGGCCGGGACTCCTCCGGCCGGCCCGCCGCGATCAAGGTGCTGCGGCCGGAGCTGGCCCACCAGTCGAACCTGGCGCAGCGCTTCGTCCGCGAGGCGCACGCCGCGCAGGCGGTGCAGAGCCCCGGCGTGGCGCGGGTGCTGGGCGCCGAGACGGAGAGCGGACGGCCGTGGATCGCCTGCGAGTTCCTCGCCGGGCCGACCCTCGCCGAGGCCGTCGAGCGCTACGGGCCGCTGGACGGCACGGCGCTGCGCGCGGTCGGGGCGGCGCTGGCGAACACGCTGACCGACATCCACGCGGCCGGCCTCGTCCACCGCGACGTCAAGCCGCCGAACATCGTGATGACCGCGTCCGGGCCGCGCATCATCGACTTCGGCATCGCCCGCCCCGAGCACGGCCTGACGCTCACCAGCACCGGCGAGGCCCCCGTCACGCCCGGCTACGGGCCGCCGGAGCAGGTGCTCGGGCAACGGGTGGGGCCGCCCGCGGACGTGTTCGCGCTGGGCGCCGTGCTCACCCTGGCGGCGACGGGCCACACGGCGTACCAGGGCAGCCATGTGGCGGCGGTGCAGTACGAGGTGGTGCACGGCGAACCGCGGCTCGAAGGGCTGCCGCCGGACCTCTACCCGCTGATCGCCCCGTGTCTGGCCAAGGACCCCGCGTACCGGCCCACTCCCCCGCAGATCGCCGCCGCCCTCGCCCCGCCGCCCGGCGCCGCGGCGATCTGGCAGCAAGGACCGCTCGCCGAGGACATCGGGGGCCGCGAGCAGGAGGCGACCCGCCTCGCCGCGCTCCCCGCGGCCGGCGACACCCAGGTGCCGGGGCCCTCGCGGCGGCGGCTGCTGGTCGCGCTCGGCACCGGCGGCGCGGTGGTGGCGGCCGGCGCCGGCACGGCCGCCTGGTGGTGGCTGGGCAAGGACGACGGCGGCACGACCACGGCGCCCAAGCGCGACCCGTGGGCGGCGCAGCCGCTGAAGAGCTACAGCACGAACAACGCCCCCGCGGCGCTCTGGGGCCCGGTCGGCGGGCTCAACTCCGATACGCCGCTGGTGCTTCCGCTGCGCGAGACGCTGGTCGTCGCGATGGCCGACGGCAGCATCGCGGGCCTGGACGTCCGCACCGGCAAGGAGAAGTGGCGCCAGGAGGACGCCGCGGCGGCGGCCCGCGCGGCGGCGCTCGACGAGAACACCTTCGCCGTGGCGGACGCCGAGGGCGCCGTGTACGGGCTGCGCGGCCGCGACCGGCGCGAGCAGTGGTCGGCGCCGGACGCGCGGGCGGCGGTCGTCCTCGCGGCCGACGCGAAGGGCGCGTACGTGACGACCAAGGACGGCGAGCTGCGCGCGGTCGGCACGAACGGCAAGGAGCGGTGGACGGTCGAGCTGCCGGTCAAGTCCAGCGTCAGCAAGCCCGCGTGGGCCACGACGGCCGACGGCATGCTGGTGCTCTCCGGCTCGGACGGCAAGCTCGCGGTGGTCGACACCGGCGACGGCAAGAAGGTCTGGGGAACCCCGAAGCGCAGCTCCTACGCGATGCCGTGCGCGGTAGGCGGGGGCTTCGTGTACGCGGGCGGGGACGGCCTGACGGCGTACGCGCTGAAGGGCGACGGAAAGGTGGAGTGGAACGAGGATCCGAAGGGCGAGTACATCTGGAGCGCACCGGCCCTGGACGGCGATCTGCTCTACGCCGTGAACGACACGAAGCTCACCGTGAGGAACGCCAAGACGCGGGAGATCGAGTGGACGCAGGAGGCCTTGGCCGTGGCGCTGAGGTACCCGCCGGTGATCCAGGGCAACTCGCTGTGGGCCGGGACGACGTCGAGCGTGGATCCGGACGCGCTGAAGGTCTACGACATCGGCAAGGGCAGGGTGGCGTGGGAGGATCGCCGTACGTCACGTGAGCGGGACGACTGGACCATGGCCGCCGCGGACAACAGGGTGTTCGTCCTCTACACGGGGTCGCTGACCGCAAACCCGGTGTTCTGACCGGCAGTCGGGCGGACGGGCCCGCGGGGGTGCGACGCGGCCCGCGGGTGCCGGTGTTCTGAACGGTGACACTTCCGTTGCCGATTGCGACAGTCCGGCCTGCCGACGCGCTCCGTACTCCCCTTAGGGTGGGAGAAGCACACGGCACCGGGCAGGCGCCGGCACGACCGCCGTGGTGCGAGGGGATCTGGGAGGCACAGTGAGCAGCGATCGGGACGAGAACGGCGCGGGCCGGACCAGCCCCGATGTCGAGCGGTCCGCTACGGAGGCGGAGGGCACGGGCGAGTTCACCGCGAGCCCGGCGCCCGCGGCCTGGTACACGCAGGGGGTGCCGCCGCCGAGCACCGGACAGGACGAGGAGGCGGGCACCGGCTCGTCCCACGCCGGCTCGGCGATGCCTCCGTTGCCCAACGGCTTCACCGCCGCCCATGCCGCGGCCCCGGGGCCGGTGCCGGAGTCGATGACGCCGCCGCCGTTCCTGCTGACGCTGCCGGACGAGCCGCCGGAGCCGGCGACGGCACCGGAGTCTGCGCCGCCGCCCGGGCCGGTGGCCGTCGCACCGGCCGCGGACCGGGACAAGGACGACGGCCAGGATGAGGCGTACGCGGACGAGGACGACTCCCCGCCGCTGACGGCGGCGACGGACCCGGCAGCGGTGGCGTTCGCGGCCCTGCCGGCGACTCCGGCGGCGCCGGAGGCCGGGACGGACGACGACGCGGACGCCGGAGCCTCGGCCACGGCCGAGGCCGAGGAGTTCACGTCCTCCCCGGTGAGCGCGCCGAGTGGGTACGGAGCCGGCGCCTCCGCGACGCCGGCGGCCACCGACGAGCCGGACGACCGGGAGGCTGCGGCGTACGACGAGCAGGACACCGCCTCCGCCGGGCCGGAGGCGGACGACGAGCCCGCCGGAGCCACGGCGGAGTCCGCCGACGCGGACGACGACCGGGACACCGGCTCCGACTGGTCCGCGACCACGGAGACGTCCGACGACGACTCCCGGTCCGGCGCCGACTGGCCGTCCCTCCCGGAGGCGACTCCCGCCGGGCAGAGCGACGACGACTCCGCGTCCGGTGCCGACTGGCCCTCCCTCCCTCAGACGGCCCCCGCCGCGCAGGCCGGCGAGGACGACCGGGCCGACGACACGTGGCGGGGCTCCGAGTCGGAGTCGGCGTGGCCCGTTCCGTCCGCGAGCGCGGCCGACCCGGCGGACGGCGACGACGAACCGGCCGTGGCGGCCGCGGACACCGACGAGACCCCCGAGGCGGAGTCCGCGGCGTCCGGCACCGACTGGTACAGCACCGCCGCGCCGGCCGCGGACGCGGGCGATGCGTCCGGGCCGGCCGCGGCCTGGCCGTTCACGGCCGCCACCCCGGCGGCGGTCGACGAAGCCGCCGGGACGCAGGACCCGGCCGACGCTCCGTCCGGCACCGACTGGCAGGTCAGCGCGGCCGACGGCACCGACGAGTCCGCCGGGTCCGGGTCCGCGTGGCCCGCCTTCGCCGGCACGCCGGAGGCCGCGGAAAACGCGACCGACGCGTCCGGCGAGGGCGCCGAGGCGCCGGAGGCGGGGGCCGACTGGCCGCCCGTTCCCGACACCCGGCCCGCCCCGGAGCCGGACGCCGACGACATGCCCGCGGCCGGCGCATCCGCCTTCCCCGCACCGCAGTTCGCGCCGCCGCCGCGACCGGACGCCGACGACGCGGGTACGCCCGCCCCGTACCGCGACGACGCCACGCGCACGCTCACCCCGCTCGTCGCCCACGCCGCGCCCGGCGCGGCGCGGACGGACCGGGGCCAGGACGACGACGCGGCGCAGGACGAGGCGGACCAGGGCGACGTGGTGAGCGGCGCCACCATGCGCTTCTCGCCCGCCTCGCTGCGCGCGCAGGCCGCGGAGGCCCAGGGCCGTACGCCCGCGGACGACGAGCCGAACGACGCCGTGCCCGCCGCCGCCGAGGTGCAGGACCGGGTGCCGGCCGACGCCGCGCCCGCCCGCGACGACGAGCCGCAGGACGCGCCGCCGCAGGCCAGCCCGTACGCGACGGACCGCGCGCCCGCCGGCGCCAACCCGTGGGCGCCCGCGCCCGCCCCCGGCGAGTCCGCCTCGCCGACGGCGCTGCCGCCGCTCCCCCCGCAGTTCCCCGCCGCCGAGGCGCAGCGCCCTCCGGCCGCGGACCTGCCGTCCGGCCCGCCGCCCGCCGCGGGCGCACCCTGGCAGTCGCCCGCCCCGCAGCCCGCACCGGAGCCGTCCGCGCCACAGCCCCCCGCGGCCCCCCCGGCGGCGCCCTCCGTCCCGCCGGCCGCCGCACCGCCGCAGCAGCCGTACCCGGGCCAGCCCGCTCCCGGCGCCGCCGCGGCGTCCGCGCAGCCGCCGGGCGCCGCCGCCCCGGCGCCCCCGGCCGCGCCCGCTCCGGCCACCCCGCCCGGCGCGCAGTCCGCGCCCGGCAGCCGGCTCCCGGCCCCGCACACCCCGGCCACGCCCGCCGCCAGCGCCGAGGCACCCCGCTCCGCGCCCGCCGCCGAGCCGCCGCCCGGCTGGACCGTGGCGTCGCCCTCCGGCGTGCCCGTAGCGCCGGCCGGCCAGCAGCCCGGCTCCGGCGCCCCGCAGGGCGGTTACGGCTGGCCCCAGCCCCCCGCCGCCCAGCAGGGCCAGCCGGGACAGCAGGGCCAGCCCGGGCAGCAGGGCCGGCCGGGACAGCAACCCGGCCAGCCCGGCGCCTACCCGGGCCAGCCCGCGCAGCAGCCCCAGCCCGGCCAGCAGCCCGGCTACCCGGCCCAGCCCGGTCAGCCCGGCCAACTCCCGGCCCAGCCCGCCCCGCAGCCCCCCGGTCTCCCGCCCGCCGGCGGCGGCCAGACCGGCGCCCCGGGACAGGGAGCCCTCTCCCCGGCCACCTCCCCCGCGCCCACCGCCCAGCCCGGCGGCGACCCACGGTCCGGCGGCTGGCCCGACGTCACGCCCGAGCAGCGCCGCCAGCCGGTGCACAACGCCCCGCTCGGCTACACCGCCGCCGTCGAGCTGTCCTCCGAGCAACTGCTGCACGACAAGCACAAGCCGCAGCGCAAGTCGGAGCGCGGCGGCCTGTCCCGCTTCAAGCTCGGAGGCAAGGCGGCCGAGGAGGAGCGGCAGCGCAAGATCGCCCTCGTCCGCACGCCGGTGCTGTCCTGCTACCGCATCGCCGTGATCTCCCTCAAGGGCGGCGTCGGCAAGACCACGACGACCACCGCGCTCGGCGCGACCCTCGCCGCCGAACGGCAGGACAAGGTCATCGCGATCGACGCCAACCCGGACGCCGGCACGCTCGGCCGCCGGGTGCGCCGCGAGACCGGCGCGACGATCCGTGACCTGGTCACCGCGATCCCGTATCTCAACAGCTACATGGACATCCGCCGGTTCACCTCGCAGGCGCCGTCCGGCCTGGAGATCCTGGCCAACGACGTCGACCCGGCGGTCTCCACGACGTTCAACGACGAGGACTACCGCCGCGTCATCGACGTGCTCGGCAAGCAGTATCCGGTGATCCTCACCGACTCCGGCACCGGCCTGCTCTACAGCGCCATGCGCGGCGTCCTCGACCTCGCCGACCAGCTCATCGTCGTGGCCACCCCGTCCGTCGACGGCGCGTCCAGCGCCAGCACCACGCTCGACTGGCTGCACGCCCACGGCTACGCCGACCTGGTGTCCCGGAGCATCACGGTCATCTCCGGCGTCCGCGAGACCGCCAAGATGATCAAGATCGACGACATCGTCAACCACTTCAAGCAGCGCACCCGTGCGGTGCAGGTGATCCCGTTCGACGAGCACCTGTCGGCGGGCGCGGAGCTGGACCTGTCGATGATGCGGCCGAAGACCAAGGAGGCGTACTTCAACCTCGCCGCGCTCGTCGCCGAGGACTTCACCCGCGCCCAGCAGGCGCAGGGCCTGTGGACCGGCGAGGGCGGCCAGCAGCCGCCGCAGGCGATGCCGCCGCTGCCCGGCCAGGGCGGTGGCCCGGGCGGCCCCGGCGGCTACGGCGCGGGCGGGGGGTACCCGGGCGGCGGCGGCTATCCGGGTGGCGCACCCGGCACCGGCCCGTCGCAGGCGCAGTCCGGCCCGAGCCCGTACGGGTGACGCCCCGGGCGCACCCGCCGGCGGCCCGCGACACCGGTCGCCCCGGGGGCGTACCGGCAGACCGGCCAGCGCAAACGCGCGCCCGCAGGCGCGCGGGAGAGCCGGCCGCGCCGCCGGCCCCGGACGGGTGGCCGCCCGGCCTGCCGCCATTGGGTTGAACCAATGAGGCCCGCAGCCTTTTTGAAGGCGCGGGCCTCATTCGCGTTTCAGCCGGGTATCGCCCTCGTACAGGCCGGTCACGGTCGTTGACATGTTTAGACCAACCTCGCTAGACAGACCCGACCCCAGGCCGGTCAGCCGGCATCCCGCCCCCCTTCAGCCCGCGAGGTGTCATGCAGCCCACCGACGACAACGCCCCGACGCCCGGCCCACTCCGCCGACCGACCCCCGCCGCCCGCTCCGGCCGCCGGCTGCGCCGCGCACTCTGCGCGGGCGCCGCGGCCCTCGCACTGCTCGGAGCCGCCACCGTCGGCCCGGCCGCGGCGAAGCCCACGCAGGACGACAGCGGCGACGACGGCGACAAGACGGTCCTGACGGCCGCCGTGGCGCAGAGCGTCGACTCGCTCAGCCCGTTCCTCGCGGTCACCCTCGTGGCCACGAGCCTGAACCGGCTGATGTACGACTCCCTGGTCAACTACGACGTCAAGACGCAGGAGCCCATCCCGGGGCTGGCCGAGAAGTGGGAGCCCTCGAACGCGGGCAAGACGTGGACGTACACCATCCGCGACGGCGTGAAGTGGTCCGACGGCAAGCCGCTGACCGCCGAGGACGCCCGCTGGACCTTCGACACGATGATGACCGACGACGCCGCAGGCGCGGCCAACGGCTCGTACGTCGCCAACTTCGCGAAGGTCTCGGCGCCCGACGCGCGCACGCTCGTCGTGGAGCTGAAGGAGCCGCAGGCCACGATGAACTCGATGGACCTGCCGATCGTGCCCAAGCACGTCTGGCAGGACGTCGACGACCTCGGGAAGTTCAACAACGACGCCGACTTCCCGGTCGTCGGCAGCGGCCCGTACGTGCTCACCGGCTTCAAGACCGACTCGCACGTCACCTTCGAGCCGAACGAGAACTTCTGGCGGGGCAAGCCGAAGTTCGACGAGCTGACGTTCAAGTACTACAAGGAGACCGACGCCGCCGTCGCCGCCCTGCGCAAGGGCGAGGTGTCCTTCGTGCCGGACCTGACGCCGGCGCAGGCCGCGTCGCTGAAGGGCCAGCCCGACATCAAGGTCAACGACGGCCAGGGCCGGCGTTTCTGGGCCATCGCCACCAACCCCGGTGCGCGGGACGTCGAGGGCCGCAAGTTCGGCGACGGCCATCCCGCGCTGCTCGACCCGCAAGTGCGCGAGGCGCTGTTCCTCGCGGTGGACCGTACGGCGATAGTGGACAAGGTGCTCCAGGGCCACGGCGTCGAGGGCGAGGGCTACATCCCGCCGCGTTTCGCCGACTACCACTGGAAGCCGTCCGCCGAGCAGAAGATCGGCTACGACCCGGAGAAGGCGGCGCAACTGCTGGACCGGGCGGGCTACGAGCTGAAGGACGGCAAGCGCGTCGGCAAGGACGGCAAGCCCCTGAACTTCCGGATGCTGTGCCACTCCACCGACCCCAAGGACAAGGCGGCGGGCAAGTTCCTGGAGGAGTGGTGGGGCGCGCTGGGCATCGGCCTGGACCTGCAGTGCCTGGACAACGTCGGCGACCCGTGGGTGGCCGGTGAGTACGACCTCGCCTTCGACGGCTGGTCGGTCAACCCCGACCCGGACTTCGTCCTGGCCATCCACACCTGCGCCGCGCTGCCGGAGTCCGAGGACGTCGTCGGGCAGACGGACAACTTCATCTGCAACAAGGACTACGACCGGCTCTACGCCGAGCAGTTGGCCGCTTACGACGACCCGGCCAAGCGCGCGGAGATAGTCCGGGAGATGCAGTCGGTGCTCTACGACACCGGGTACATGAACGTGCTGGCGTACCCGAACTCCGTGGAGGCCTACCGCACCGACCACATCGAGTCGATCACCGCGATGCCCGCCGGCAACGGCAACATCTGGGGCCAGGACGGCTCCTGGAGCTGGGCCACCGCGGTGCCCGCCGCCCAGGCGTCGGACGACGACGGCTCGGCGATGGGCGTCGTGCTCGGCGGCGGTGCGGCGGTCGTCGTGGTGGTCGCGGCGGGCGTGTTCTTCACGCTGCGCCGCCGGGCCACCGCGGAGGACCGCGAGTAGCCCGTACGCACCCTCGCCCCCGGGGTGTCCGGCGCCGCGCCGGACACCCCGCCCGGCCGACCCCACCGCCCGGGACGCAACTCCCCCGCCCCAGCAGCACTCCCACCCGCGCGCGACGCACGCGCGCCACGCACCCCGGACGGCACCCCAGCAAAGCGAGGGCCATGTCTACGGCAGACGCATCCGTCACCCCCGCCGCCGCGAAAACGGCGCCCGACGCCCGCGGCTCCGCGGGCAGCTCCCGCCGCGCCTATCTCAGCTATGTGGCGGGCAAGCTCGCCGGCGCCGCGGTCTCCCTCTTCGCCATCCTCGTCACCAGCTTCTTCCTCTTCCGGATCATCCCCGGCGACCCGGTCAAGACGATGACGCACGGCCGCAAGGTCGACGCCGAGCAACTCGCCGCGCTGCGCCGGCAGTACGGCCTCGACCTGCCGATGTGGGAGCAGTTCACGCACTACGTCGGTGACGCGCTGACCGGCGACCTCGGCGACTCGTACCAGTTCAACAAGCCGGTCCTCGACCTCATCTGGGAGCGGGTGCCGGCCACCCTGCTGCTCACCGGCACGGCCGTGGTGCTCTACAGCGCGCTCGGGCTCTGGCTGGGCACGCGCGCGGCCTGGCGGCACGGCGGCCTCGGCGACAAGGTCAACACGAGCATCGCCCTCACCCTGTGGTCGGTGCCGCACTTCTGGCTCGGGATGCTGCTCATCATCGTCTTCTCCGTGGGCGTCGGCCCCGTCCCCGGGCTCTTCCCCACCGGCGGCATGGAGTCGGGCGACGAACACGGCCTCGCGTACGTCGTGGACGTGATCCACCACATGTTCCTGCCGGTGCTCACCCTCGTGGCCGCGTGTTACGCGCAGACGCTGCTGGTCATGCGCTCCTCGCTGCTCGACGAGATGGGCAGCGACTATCTGACGGCCGCCCGCGCCAAAGGGCTGCGCGACGACCTCGTACGCCGCCGGCACGCCGTGCCGAACGCGATGCTGCCGACGATCACGCTCGTCTTCGTCAACCTCGGCTTCATCGCGGCCGGCTCCATCCTGGTGGAGACGGTCTTCTCCTGGCCGGGCCTGGGCGGACTGTTCTACCAGGCGCTGAGCATCCCCGACCTGCCGCTGATCCAGGGCCTGTTCATCGTCTACGCGGGCTCGATGATCCTGGCGAGCGTGGTCGCCGACCTGATCTATCCGCTGTTCGATCCCCGGGTGGGCCGATGAGTACGGAAGCACTGGGCAAGGAGCCGGGCTTCGAGCCCAAAGTCCCGCCCGCCGCAGAACCCCCCGCCACCGACCCGCGGGCGCTGGCCCGCGCGCGCCGGCGCCGCTCCGCGGCCCGCTTCTGGCGCGCCTACCGGAAGCAGCGCGCGGGGCTCGTGGGCCTCGTCGCGCTCGTCGTCATCGCCTTCGTGGCGCTGGCCGCACCGCTGCTCGTCGGCTCCGACGCCGACAGCGTCACCGACGCGCCCGGCACCGCGCTGGAAGACCCCAGCACCGAGTTCCCGCTGGGCACCGACCAGTTCGGCCGCTCGGTGCTCGACCTCCTCGTCCACGGGGCACGCATCTCGCTCACCGTCGGGCTGCTGGCCGCCGCGCTGACCGTCGGCATCGGCACCCTCGTCGGCATGCTCGCCGGCCACTACGGCGGCTGGCTGTCCGGCGTGATCATGCGCGTCACCGACTTCTTCCTCGTCATGCCGACGCTGGTGCTGGCGATCGTGCTGGCCACGGTGATGTCCCGGTCGGTCACCACCGTCATCATCGCCATCGGCGTGGCCGCCTGGCCCAAGACCGCGCGGCTGGTGCGGGCGCAGACGCTGGCCATCGAGGCCCGCCCGTACGTCGAACGCGCCCGGGCGCTCGGCGGCGGGCACACGCACATCATGCTGCGGCACGTGCTGCCGAACGTGATGCCGCTGGTCCTCGCCCAGACCACCCTGGTCATCTCCGAGGCCATCCTCACCGAGGCCACGCTCGCGTTCCTCGGCCTCGGCGACCCGCAGGTCATCTCCTGGGGCGGCATGCTCCAGGACGCCCGCGAGGCGGGCGCGATCAGCTCCGGGCACTGGTCGTTCCTGGTGCCGCCGGGCATCGCCATCGCGGTGGTCGCGCTCTGCTTCACGCTGTCGGGACGGGCGCTGGAGTCCGTGCTCAACCCGAAGCTGGGGGTGGCGAAGTGACGCTCCTCGACGTGCGCGACCTGCACGTGACGTACGGTACGGGCGCGGCCGCCGTCCCCGCGGTACGCGGTGTGGACCTCAGCCTGGCCGCCGGGCAGAAGCTCGGCCTGGCGGGCGAGTCGGGCTGCGGCAAGTCGACCCTGGCGCTGGCGCTGCTGCGGCTGCTGCCGCCCTCGGCGCGGCTGAGCGGGGAGATCCTGCTCGACGGCCAGGACGTGCTCACCATGTCGTGGGGGCGGCTGCGCGCGGTGCGCTGGGCGGGCGCGTCGATCGTCTTCCAGGGCGCGATGCACTCGCTCAACGCCGTCCACCGCATCCGCGACCAGATCGCCGAGCCGATCCTGCTGCACCGGCTGGAGACCTCCCCGAGCACGGCCCGGAAACGGGCGGAGGGGCTGCTGGAGCAGGTCGGGCTGCCGGCCGCCCGCGGCGGCGCGTACCCGCACGAGCTGTCCGGCGGCCAGCGGCAGCGGGTGATGATCGCGATGGCGCTGGCGTGCGATCCGCGGCTGATCGTCGCAGACGAGCCGACGACGGCGCTGGACGTGATGATCCAGGCCCAGATCCTGCGGCTCATCGAGCGGCTGGTCGCCGACCAGGGCATCAGCCTGCTGATGATCAGCCACGACCTGGCGGTGCTCTCCGACACCTGCGACCGGCTGGCCGTCATGTATGCGGGCCGGATCGTCGAGGAGGGCCCGGCGCGGACGGTGTTCACGGCGGCCGAGCACCCCTACAGCGGCGCGCTGGCGGCGGCGTTCCCGACCGTCGGCCGTGCCGCCGACCGCCGCGCCCCGCACGGTCTCCCCGGCGATCCGCCGGACCCGGCCCGGCTGCCGCCGGGCTGCGCGTTCCATCCGCGCTGCCCGGTGGCTCTGGAGACCTGCGCGACGGCGGACCCGCGCCTGCGGGAGGCGGGCCCGCAGCGCCGGGCGGCGTGCGTACACGTGGACAGTGTCAAGGAGGCACGGTGAGCGGGGAGTCGGCGGAGAAGGAGAAGGACGCGGGCACGCGGGGCGACGGGCCGGCGGAGCGGGGAGCGGACGGGGAGGTACGAGCCGAGCCAGACGCGGGCGACGGCGAACGACCCGGCCTCGGCGAGGGGGAGCCCGCGATCGCGGGGGGCCGGCCGGCGAACGGGACCGCGGCGGACGGCGGACGCCCCGGGCTGCGCAAGGCCGAACCGGCGGCCGGGCCCGTACGCGGAGAAGACGCCCGCGACGGCACCGCCGCCGGGCCGCTGCTCGTCGCCGACGGGCTGCGGGTCGTCTTCCCCGGGCGGCACGGCGCGCCCGCCGCGCGGGCCGTCGACGGCGTGAACCTGGCCATCGGCGCCGGCGAGATCGTCGCCCTCGTCGGCGAGTCGGGCTGCGGCAAGACCACTCTGGCCCGCGCGCTCCTCGGCCTGGTCCGACCCGCCGCGGGCACGGTCGCCTTCCGCGGCTCCCCGCTCGCGTACGGCAGCCGCGCGCTCAAGGCGTACCGGCGGCGGGTGCAGCTCGTGCTGCAGGATCCCAGCGGGTCGCTCAACCCGCGGCACACCGTCTACGACGCCGTCGCCGAGGGCCTGCGCATCCACGGCCACCGCGGCGACGAACGCGCCGTCGTGGCCTCCGCGCTCGCCCGCGCCGGGCTGCGGCCGCCGGAGCGGTTCTTCCTGCGCTACCCGCACGAGTTGTCCGGTGGGCAGCGGCAGCGCGTCGTCATCGCCGGCGCCCTGGTGCTCGACCCGGAACTGATCGTCGCCGACGAGCCGGTGGCCTCGCTCGACGCCTCGGTGCGCGGCGAGATCCTGGCGCTGCTGCTGCGGCTCCGCGACCAACTGGGGCTCTCCGCGCTGGTCGTCACGCACGACCTGGGGCTGGCGTGGAACATCGCGGACCGGGTGGCGGTGATGTACCTGGGCCGGATCGTGGAGGCGGGCCCGGTGGAGGAGGTGCTGACCGCACCGCGGCACCCGTACACCAAGGCCCTGCTGTCGGTGCTGCCGGAGTCGGGGACGGCGCCGGTGGTGCTCACGGGCGAGCCGCCGGACCCGGCGCGGATCCCGGGCGGCTGCCGGTTCCACGCCCGCTGCCAGCACCTCGCCTCCGGCGAGGCGGCGTCGGCGGGCGTCGCCGACGCCTGCCGCGGCACGGACCTGCCGGTGCTGGACGGGACCCGGCCGGGGGTGGCGTGCCACCTGACCGGGACGACGGCGGCGGCCCCGGCGCCGTAGCACCGCGGGCCGGACGGCGGCGCCGGCCCGGGTGGCCCCGGGCGGGCGCCGTCAGCGTCCCGCGGTCAGCTCGCGGCAGGCGTCGACGTCGCGGCGCATCTGGGTCTTGAGGTCCTCGACCGTGTCGAAGCGCTCCTGGCCGCGGACGAAGGCGAGGAAGTCGACGGCCACGTGCAGCCCGTACAGGTCGAGGTCGTCGCGGTCGAGCGCGTACGCCTCCACCGTCCGCTCCGTGCCGTCGAACTGCGGGTTCGTGCCGACCGAGACGGCCGCCGGCAGCCGCTCGCCCGCGGCCTCCAGCCAGCCCGCGTACACCCCGTCGGCGGGGACCGCGGTGTGCGGCAGGGTCTCCAGGTTGGCGGTCGGGAAGCCCAGTTCGCGGCCGCGCTGCGCGCCCCGTACGACGACGCCCTCGACGCGGTGCGGCCTGCCCAGCACCTCCGCCGCCCCCGCGACGTCGCCCTCGGCGATCAGCCGCCGGGCGAGCGTGGAGGAGAACGGCTCGCCGCCGCCCGCGTTCCCGCTGACCTGGAGGTCGACGACGTCCACCGTGTAGTCGTACGTCTCGCCGAGCGAGGCGAGGAACGCGACGTCGCCGGCGGCCCTGTGGCCGAAGCGGAAGTTCGGGCCCTCCACCACCACGCGCGCGTGCAGCCTGTCGACCAGCACCTTCACCACGAAGTCCGCGGGTGCCAGCTTGGAGAACTCCGCCGTGAACGGCAGGATCAGCAGCGCGTCCACGCCGAGGTCCGCCATCAGCTCCGCCCGCCGGTGGTGCGCGGCCAGCAGCGGGGGGTGGCTGCCGGGGCGCACGACCTCCATGGGGTGCGGGTCGAAGGTCACCACGACGGACTGCACGCCCAGCTCCCGGGCGCGCGTCACCGTCCGGCCGATGATGAGCTGGTGGCCGCGGTGCACGCCGTCGAACGAGCCGATGGTGACGACGCTGCGCCCCCACTCCTCGGGGATGTCCTCCAAGCCACGCCAGCGCTGCACTCTGCCCGCTCCTCGGTCCGCCGTTGTCGTGCCTGCCCCGTACAGGACTGTGGAACACAAGACTGCCATGCTCGCGGTCCGGTGCAGGACCCGGGCGCCGGTCGGGCCGACGGGACGGCCGCTATTCCCGCGGCGGTACGGCCGGTCCGTACCGGCTCCGCCGGCTCCGGGACGCGCGCCCGCGCGCTCAGGACGCGCGTCGCGGGTGCGACGTGCCCACGGCGAGCTGCGCGCTCGGCCCCAGCAGCGCCGCCCAGGCGTCCCGGTCCACGGCCAGCCAGCCGCGCAGGTGCGCCGCGAACGCGGGCAGCTCGGCGGCGAGCGCCACCAGCCGCCGGTCGAAGACCGCCGCTCCCTCCGGCGTACGGGACAGCAGCAGCCCGATGCGCTGGACGAGGTCCCGCGTGCCGCACTCCGCACGCCGGCCGTCGGCGCGGCCGACGGCCGCGAGCAGGGCGTCGAGCACGGCGGGTTCGCGCTCGCGGTCCAGGAGCACGGCGAGCAGTTCGCGGCGCAGGGCGCAGGAGGTGCGGGTCCCGGGGTCCGCGACGACGGGCGCGAGCGCGCGGCGTACCACCGGCGAGTGCGCGGTCAGCAGCTCGACGGCGAGCGGGAAGAGCACGGCGCGGTCGCTCTGCCCGTGCTCCAGGCGGCGGTCCACGAAGTCGGCGGCGGCCGCGGCGCCTTCGGGGTGCCGGTCGACGTACTCGCGGACGAGGTCCGCGGCGCTCCGCGCCGGCGCGGGGGCGAAGGCGCGTACCCGGGCGAGGGTGCGCAGCACGTCGGCGGCGGCGCCGCCGGGGCGGTGGAGGAGGTCGCGGAAGGCGTCGAGCACGGGTTCGTGGTGGGTGGCGAGGGCGGGGGCGAAGTCGGCGGGGGTGAGGTGCGGGTCGTCGGCGGCGAGGAGGGCCAGGGCACGGTCGAGGTGCGCGGCGCGGGTGTCGGGATCGCGGAGGAGCACGGCGAGGGCGGGGCCGTGGAGGGTGTCGTCGTCGGCGTGCGCGAGCAGGGCCTGCGCGGCGTGGCGGAGCAGCGCGCGGTCGGCGGCGCCGCGCGTGTGCCGGGCGGTCTGCTGCGCGTACACCGCGGCGGCCGCCCGCCGCTCCGGGCGGGGGTCGCGCGCCCAGCGGTCCACGGCGCGGCAGAGGGCGGACGGCTCGTCCTCGGCGAGCGCGGCGAGGAGTTCACCGGCGCGCGGGTGGGCGGTGGCGACGAGGGCGTCGGCGAGGTCGTCCACGGCGCCGGCCCGGTGGGTGTGCAGGAGCGCCTGGGCGGCGTCGGCGACGGTGGCGCCCTCCGCGGGCAGCGCGCGTTCGTCGTCGAACCAGGTGACGAGGAGCGGCTGCGCGGCGGTCGGCTCGGCGTGCAGCAGCTCCCCCGCGGCGGTCAGGTACGCGGACGGGCGGCGGGTGTCGGCGGGCACGAGGAGACGCAGCAGGTCGAGGCGGTCGGCGAGCGGAAGGGGCAGCCGGGTGAAGAACGACGGGCCGAAGGGGGCGAGCACGGCGGGGAGCCGGGCGGTGCCGCCGAAGCGGGCGGCGTGACCGGCGAGGCAGGCGGCGAGGCGCCGGAGGACCTGCCGGTACGGGCGGGCGTCGGGTACCCGCAGCAGGGTCTCGCCGAGCAGATGGGCGGCCCACCAGCCGCCGTCGGCCCCGGGGGGCGTCGCGGCCCCGGGCTCCGGGAACGACGAGCGGCGGCTGACCGCGGCGTCGGCGGCGGCCAGCAGATCCGTCAGCCGGTGCCCCAGCTCCGTACGCCCGTGCCGCCGCTCCAGCAGCAGCAGCGCCTCGACGCACGCCCCGATCCGGTGCGGCGGCACGGGCAGCGCGTGCCGCCCGGCGCCGCCGTCCGCGGAGGAGGGCAGGTCACCGGGGCGCCAGCGCTCGGAGGTCCGGTGGACGAGCACGGCGAGGGCGGCGTCGACGTCGAGGTGCGCGCCCTGCAGCCAGTCGGCGAACTCCTCGTGCGCGAACCGGTACCCGGCACCCGCGGGCACCAGCAGTCCCTCGGCGAGCACCGCGGAGGCCCACCCGGTGAGCCCGGCGAGAGGATCGGGCACCCGCCAGGGGAACAGCTCCTCGAACGCCGCCCGCTCCAACTCCCCCTGCCCGGGCCCCAGACACCGCCGCGCCGCCTCGTGCGCCTGCCCGGCCACATACGCGGCCAGCCGCCCCACGGCGGCCCCCCGCGGACCGGCGGGGCCGGCGACGCGAGCGAGCCGAGAGGCGATACGCAGAGAAACGAGCGCAAGGTACGACTCGAAGACCTCCCACCGCCGCACCCCCGCGCCGTCCGGCGCGACTGCGGAGCCGCCCGGCGCCGCGGCAGCGGGAGCCGCACTCGTGACCGGTGCAAGGCCCGCCCCCGCGTCGGACGGCGAACTCGCCGCCGCCCCGGCCCCGCCCGGTACGCAGACACCCTCACCCAGGTCCGGACCCGCACCGGACGGCCCCGCCCGGCCCGGCGACGGCGCCGCGGACACCGGAGCGGCGCCCGCACCCGAGGACGCCACCACGGCCGGCGGCGGAGCCGCTGGCCCGGCCCCGCCCGGCACGGAGGCGCGGTCCGCGGACGCCGCCGTACTCCCGCACGCCTCCCGCGTCCCGTCCCGGTACGCCCCCGTGCCCCCGCCGCCCGGCGGCAGCGCCGCGCGGACCTCCCCCAGCAGGCGCAGCGTCAGCGGGTGGCGGGCGTCCGACGGGTGGAGGGCGGTGGCGGGGATGCCGTGAAGAGTGCGGGCCTGCGCCGCCTCCGCCGGGGTGAAGTCCCCCAGCGGGACGCACGGCGGCAGCGTGTCAGGACGGAACCGCCCCGCGTGCAGCGTCTCCGCGGGAAACAGCGCGCCGGCCCGCTCCCAGTACTCCGGCCGGCACGCCAGCGCGAGCCGTACGCCGTGCTCGCCCAGCCACCGCGCCGTGTGCGCCGTCCAGTCCTCCAGCGCCGCCGCCAGCACCGGCGGCATCTCCTCCGGACCGTCGAGCAGGACGAGCAACGGCCGCCCCGCGACGTGCGCTTGCGCGGCGACCGCCTCCGGGGTAGCCGCCGCCGGGTCGCCCGCGCAGCCGGCGGCACCCGCCGCCGCGGCCACCACCCGCGCGGCGTCGCGCAACGCCCGGGCCAGGGCATCCCGTAGGCCCGCGTCCGCGACCTTCAGATCCGCGCCACGCAGCCACACCGACGGCGCGGCGTCCGCGGCGCGACGGGCCGCGAGCCCGGCGAGTTCGGTGGACCGCCCGCTCCCGGGCCCGCCGACGAGCGCGAGCACGTGCGCGCCACCGTCGAAGAACCGCCCGAACTCCGCCCGCACCCCCCGCCGCTCCACCCACCCCGGCGCACCGGAGCCTCCAAGTCCCCCCGGAGCCACGGCAACCGGAGCGCCCCGGCCCCCCGCGACTCCCAGCTCCACCGCCCCCGCCCGGTTCAGGTCCCGGCCGTACGCCGCCACCTGCGCCCCGCCCCGGTCCAGCGCCGCGCCCAGCGTCCCCACCGCGTCGTCCGCCGCCCCGCGCAGCGGCACCGCGTGGGCCACGCCGCTGCGGTCCGCGTGCAGCGCGGTGCCGACCACACCGACCACCGCCCCGCTCGCGGCGTCCAGCACCGGGGCGCCGCTCGCCTCGCCGCCCGCGTGCAGCGACTCGTGCGGGGCCAGGGCGAGTTGCAGCACCCCCTCGACCAGGTGGTAGCGGTCGGTCGCGGTGTACGTGGCCGTGGCGGCGGCCACCACCCGCCCCGGCACCCGCGCCCCGGGCAGTGCGACCGCCACCTCCGTGGCGTCGTCGGGCACCGCGGCGGCGAGCGCGAAGGCCCGGGCGCCGGCCAGCCCCCGGGCCCGTACGACCGCCAGGTCCGCACCCGGCAGCGAGGTGACGTCCGCGGACTCGATCAGCCAGGTGTGCGCGGCGCCGGGTGCGTGCAGCACCAGCCGGGCGAGCCCGTCCACGGCCTCGTGGCTGGTGAGTACCGTGCCCTCGGCGTCCACGACGAATCCGGTGCCCCGCGGGCGGCCGGCCAGGTCGCGGATGCGTACGACGGTGCCGGGCGCGCGCGGCGGCGGCGATGAATGCGGCAACGACCAGCCTCCCCGGGTGAGCCCCAGGGCATGGCTTGCCACCGGCTGATCACGGGAAACGGCGAATGGCGCGATGCGCCCCCCGGGGGCACCCGTTCGGCGGAATCCCGGCGGCCTCGGGCGGCCGGAGCGGCGGTCACGTACCCCGACGCGACGGCCCCGCGGCCCGGCGGACTACGCGAACACCGCCAGCGCCTTCGCCCGCCCCCCGGCGGGCTCCACCAGCGCCAGGAACCGCCCGTCGGGACCGAACACCGCGTTCGGGCCCTCGGCCAGCCCGTCCGGCACCGCCACCCGCACCCCGTGCGACAGCAGCCGCGCCTGCTCGGCGTCCACGTCCCAGCGCGGGAAGGCCGCAGCCGCGGCGTCGCCGATCGGCAGCACGTCGAGCCGCTCCTCCAGTTGCTCCAGCGTCCGCGCCCCGTCCAGCCCGTACGGGCCGACACGGGTGCGGCGCAGCGCGGTGAGGTGGCCGCCGACGCCCAGTCCGGCGCCGAGGTCGCGGGCCAGGGCGCGGATGTAGGTACCCGAGGAGCACTCGACCGTGACGTCCAGGTCCGTCACCCGGGTGCCGTCCGCGGCCGTCGCCGCCCGCACGTCGTGCAGCACGAACGTGCTGACGGTCACCGGCCGCGCCGGCAACTCGACGGCCTCACCGTCCAGCACCCGCTTGTACGACCGCTTGCCGTCCACCTTGATCGCGCTGACGGCCGACGGCACCTGCATGATGTCGCCGGTCAGCCCGGCGATGCCGGCGTCGACCGCGCCGGGCGGCAGGTCACCGGCGTCGGCGGCGGCGGTGACGTCGCCCTCGGCGTCGTCGGTCACCGTCGTCTGGCCGAGCCGGATCGTGGCCCGGTACTCCTTGTCGGTGAGCGCGAGATGGCCCAGCAGCCGGGTCGCCTTCTCCACGCCGACGACGAGCACGCCCGTCGCCATCGGGTCCAGCGTCCCGGCGTGGCCCACGCGCCGGGTACGGGCCAGCCGGCGCAGCCGGCCGACGACGTCGTGCGAGGTCAGCCCGGCCGGCTTGTCGACGAGGACAAGGCCGTCCGGGCCGGTCGGCTTCCCCCTCATGCCCCCGCCGGGCCCCCGTCCGTATCACCGCGCGCCGCGCCGGAGCCCGGCTCGCCCGGGTCCGCCTCGTCGTCGCCCTCGTCCTCGTCGCGGTCCTTCTTGTACGGGTCCGCCCCCGCCGCGTACTCCGCGCCCGCGGCGGCGCTGCGCACCTGCTCGTCCTGGAGCCGGGCGCGCTCCAGGACGTCGTCGATGTTCTTGGCGTTCTCGGGCAGTGCGTCCGGCATGAACGCGAGCGTGGGCGTGAACTTCACCCCGGCGGCGGCGCCGACCGCCGAGCGCAGCACGCCCTTGGCGCTCTCCAGCCCCTTCGCGGCCTGCTCCCGCTCCTCGTCGTCGCCGTACACCGTGTAGAAGACGGTCGCCTCCCGGAGGTCCCCGGTGACGCGCGTGTCGGTGATGGTCACCCGGGAGCCGAGCCGCGGGTCCTTGATCCCCCGCTGCAGCTTCTCGGCCACGACCTCACGGATGAGGTCCGCCAAGCGCTTCGCCCGTGCGTTGTCGGCCACTGGTCCGTCTCCTTGCCCACTTGTCTACTCGTCGTCTTCGTGGTGGATCCGCCGCCGTACGGACAGCAGCTCCACCTCCGGCCGGGCGGCGAGCATCCGCTCGCACCGGTCCAGCACGTCGGTGAGGTGCCCGGCGTCCCCGGAGACCGTCGCCAGACCGATCACGGTCCGGCGGTGCAGATCCTGGTGCCCTACCTCCGCGGCGGTCACCGCGTACTTGCGGATCAGCTCCGCGACGATCGGGCGGACGACGGAGCGCTTCTCCTTCAGCGACCGTACGTCGCCGAGGAGGAAGTCGCAGGAAAGCGTCCCTACGTACACGTGTGTCCGGATCACCCGCCGGTACGGGATATACGGGATGGAAGGCGGCGCGGGGGCGGCCCTTCGCGAAGGGCCGCCCCCGGCCGGCGGTGCTGCTGATCAGGCGCGCGGCTTCTCGCGCATCTCGTACGTCGCGATGACGTCGTCCACCTTGATGTCGTTGTAGTTTCCGAGGTTGATACCGCCCTCGAAGCCTTCGCGGATCTCGGTGACGTCGTCCTTGAAGCGGCGCAGGCCCTCGATGTTGAGGTTCTCCGCGACCACCTTGCCGTCGCGGATGACCCGGGCCTTCGTGTTGCGCTTGACCTCGCCGGAGCGGATGAGCACACCGGCGATGTTGCCCAGCTTGGAGGAGCGGAAGACCTCGCGGATCTCGGCGGTGCCGAGCTCCACCTCCTCGTACTCCGGCTTGAGCATGCCCTTCAGCGCGGCCTCGATCTCCTCGATGACCTGGTAGATCACCGAGTAGTACCGGACGTCGACGCCCTCGCGCTCGGCCATCTGCGTCGCCCGGCCCTCGGCGCGGACGTTGAAGCCGATCACGATCGCGTCCGAGCCCGTGGCCAGGTCGATGTCGGTCTCGGTGACCGCACCGACGCCGCGGTGCAGCACGCGCAGGTCGACCTCTTCACCGACGTCCAGCTGCATGAGCGAGGACTCCAGCGCCTCGACGGAACCCGCCGCGTCGCCCTTGATGATGAGGTTGAGCTGCTGCACCTCGCCGGCCTTGAGCACCTTGTCCAGGTCCTCCAGCGACACCCGGCGGGTGCGCTTGGCGAAGGCGGCGTTGCGCTCGCGCGCGGCGCGCTTCTCGGCGATCTGGCGGGCCGTACGGTCCTCCTCGACCACCAGGAAGTTGTCCCCGGCGCCGGGGACGCTGGTCAGACCGAGCACCTGGGCGGGGGTCGACGGACCGACCTCGTCCAGGGGGTTGCCCAGGTCGTCGAGCATGGCGCGCACGCGGCCGTAGGCGTCGCCGACGACCATCGTGTCGCCGACCCGCAGCGTGCCGCGCTGGACCAGCACGGTCGCCAGCGCGCCGCGGCCGCGGTCGAGGTGGGCCTCGATCGCGATGCCCTCGGCGTCCTGCTTCGGGTTCGCGCGCAGGTCCAGGCTGGCGTCCGCGGTGAGGACGACGGCCTCCAGCAGGTCCTCGATGTGCAGGCCCTGCTTGGCGGAGATGTCGACGAACATCGTCTCGCCGCCGTACTCCTCTGCCACCAGCCCGTACTCGGTGAGCTGACCGCGCACCTTCGACGGGTCCGCGCCCTCGACGTCGATCTTGTTGACCGCGACGACGATCGGCACGTCGGCCGCCTTGGCGTGGTTCAGCGCCTCGACCGTCTGCGGCATCACGCCGTCGTTGGCCGCGACCACGAGGATCGCGATGTCGGTCGCCTTCGCACCGCGGGCACGCATGGCGGTGAACGCCTCGTGACCCGGGGTGTCGATGAAGGTGATCCGGCGCTCGTCGCCGTTGACGTCGGTCGCCACCTGGTACGCGCCGATGTGCTGGGTGATGCCGCCGGCCTCGCCCTCCAGGACGTTGGTCTTGCGGATCGCGTCCAGCAGGCGCGTCTTGCCGTGGTCGACGTGACCCATGACGGTGACCACCGGGGGCCGCGCCACGAGCGCTTCCTCGCCGCCCTCGTCCTCGCCGAACTCGATGTCGAACGAGTCGAGCAGCTCGCGGTCCTCCTCCTCCGGGCTGACGACCTGGACGGTGTAGTTCATCTCCTCGCCCAGGAGGTGCAGCGTCTCGTCGGAGACGGACTGCGTCGCGGTGACCATCTCGCCCAGGTTGAACATCACCTGGACCAGGGACGCCGGGTTGGCGTTGATCTTCTCCGCGAAGTCGGTGAGCGACGCGCCACGGGAGAGACGGACCGTCTCGCCCTTGCCGCGCGGAAGCATCACGCCGCCGATCGACGGCGCCTGCATCTGCTCGTACTCCTGGCGGCGCTGCCGCTTCGACTTGCGACCGCGGCGCGCGGGCCCGCCCGGACGCCCGAAGGCGCCCTGCGTGCCGCCGCGGCCACCGGGACCGCCGGGACGGCCGGCGAAGCCGGGACGGCCACCGCCGCCACCGCCGCCGGGACGGCCGCCGAAGCCGCCGCCACCGCCGCCACCGCCGCCGGGACGACCGCCGAAGCCGCCGCCACCGCCGGGACGGCCGCCGCCACCGCCGCCGCCACCGGGACGACCGCCGGGACCGCCGCCGCCACCCGGACGGCCACCGCCGCCGGGACGACCGCCGGCCGGAGCGCCGGGGCGCCCGCTGGGAGCGGGACGCTGCGGCATCATGCCGGGGTTCGGGCGCGGGCCGCCGGGACGCGGGCCGCCGCCCTGGCCGCCCTGCGGCCGGGGCATACCGCCCGGGCTGGGCCGGGAGCCGCCCGGCGCCTGCGGGCGCGGGCCACCGCCCTGCGCGCCGCCCTGGCCGCCGCCGGGGCGGGGGGCCTGCGGGCGCGGGGCCTGCGGGCGGGCCATGCCGGTGGAGCCGCTGGACGTGAACGGGTTGTTGCCCGGGCGCGGGCCCGCGGGCCTGCCGCCGGGACGCGGTCCGGGCGCACCGGAGCGCCCGCCGCCGGGACGGCCGCCGCCACCGGGCTGGCCACCGCCCTGACCGCCGCCGCCGCCGCGCGCGGGGGCGGGCGGGCGCGGACCCGGCTTCACACCGGGCTTGGGGGCACCGCCGCGCTCCGCGGCGGGCGGTGCGGTGAACTCCGGCGCCTCGGGCGCCGGGGCCGGAGCCTTCTGCGCCGGCGGGGTCGGGCCCGGAGCCGGACGGGGCGCCGGGCTGGGCGCGGGCCTGCCGGCGTCGGCGCCGGGGCGCGGCGCGGGCTTGTGCTCCGCGGCCTGCTCGGGCCGGACGGGGGCGGGCTTCGCCGCGGGTGCGCCGGGGACGCCGGGCTTGGCGGCGGCCTTCTTCGGCGCTGCGGGCTTGCCGGCGGGCTTGGCCGCAGCCGAGCCGTTGCCGGACTGGAATGCGTCAGTCAGTTTGCGTACGACCGGCGCCTCGATGGTCGAGGACGCCGAACGGACGAATTCGCCAAGTTCTTGGAGCTTGGCCATGACGACCTTGCTCTCGACTCCGAACTCCTTGGCGAGTTCGTATACCCGGACCTTAGCCACTTCGCTCCTTCTGGTCCGGGGGTGTCCGCCGGACCGTCGCTACTTCTGCATGGGCGTACTCATCGCGTACTCATCGAGTGCTCATCGCAATCTCGACCCACTTCCGACTCGCGAGGTACCTGGCCGTGCGGGGTTCCGCGCGGCGCTCGTGTTCTTCGTGCTCATGTCTGCCTCCACGGCCTGCTGCTCCACGAAACGGTCCACGTCAGCGGTGCCGAGCGGACCCCGGGCCCGCAGGGCCCGGACGAACGCCCGGCGGCGGACCGCCAGGTCGAGGCATGCCTTGACGGGGTGCAGATAAGCGCCCCGGCCGGGCAGCGTACCGCGGGGATCAGGGACGCACGCGCCCTCGACCTCCACCACACGCAGCAGATCGCCTTTGGTCGCACGCACCCGGCACCCCACGCAGGTGCGCTCGGGGCAGGCCCGGGCGCGCGTCCGGCCAGACACGCTCAAGTCTACCTCCACGGCCGACGGGCACCGCCTCGGGGTACCGATCGAACGACTGTTTTCGCCCAGGGCGACACACAGCCCACGGCGGGCCCGACGATACGTGACCTACGCCCGGCCGTGCGACCCGGTTTTCCCGGGCCGGCCGCCGGCCCGGGGGCGGGCGGTGGGCCGTCCGGCCCGGACCGCGGACGCCCCGGCGGGCGGCCCGGCGGACCGCCCGACCGGCCGGGGCGTCAGTCCGCCGGCTGCTCGGTGTCCGGGCGGATGTCGATGCGCCAGCCCGTGAGCCTGGCCGCCAGGCGGGCGTTCTGGCCCTCCTTGCCGATGGCCAGCGAGAGCTGGTAGTCCGGCACCGTCACCCGCGCCGAGCGGGCCGCCAGGTCCACGACGTCGACCTTGGTCACCCGCGCCGGCGACAGGGCGTTGGCGACCAGGTCGGCCGGCTCGTCGGACCAGTCGACGATGTCGATCTTCTCGCCGCCCAGCTCCGCCATCACGTTGCGTACCCGGCCGCCCATCGGCCCGATGCAGGCGCCCTTCGCGTTCAGCCCGGAGCGCGTGGACCGTACCGCGATCTTCGTGCGGTGCCCGGCCTCGCGGGCGATGGCCGCGATCTCCACCGAGCCGTCGGCGATCTCCGGCACCTCCAGCGCGAAGAGCTTCTTCACCAGGTTCGGATGTGTGCGCGACAGGGTCACGGACGGGCCCCGCACGCCCTTGGTCACCCGCACCACATACGAACGCAGCCGGGTGCCGTGCTTGTACTCCTCGCCCGGCACCTGCTCCTGCACCGGCAGGATGGCCTCCAGCCGGCCGATGTCGACCAGCACGTTGTTCGGGTCCTTGCCCTGCTGTACGACGCCCGTGACGATGTCGCCCTCGCGGCCCGCGTACTCACCGAAGGTGATCTCCTCCTCGGCGTCCCGCAGCCGCTGCAGGATGACCTGCTTCGCGGTGGTGGCGGCGATCCGGCCGAAACCCGACGGGGTGTCGTCGAACTCGCGGGCCTCCCCGCCCTCCGGCACGTCGTCCGGATCCTCCTTGGCCCACACCGTGACGTGCCCGGTCTCCCGGTTCAGCTCCACGCGGGCCTGCTGGCGGCTGCCCTCGGTGCGGTGGTACGCGATGAGGAGGGCCGACTCGATGGCCTCGACCAGCAGGTCGAAGGAGATCTCCTTCTCCCGCACCAAGCCGCGCAGCGCGCTCATGTCGATGTCCACTGCTACGAACCCTCCTCGTCCTTCGTCACCTTGCGGTTGAACTCGATCTCGACGCGGGCCGCGGCGATCTCGCCGAACTCCAGCCGCCGGGCGCCGGGCTTACGACCCTTCACCCCCGGCACCTCCAGGTCCAGTCCCGCGTCGTCCACCGCGGTGATCCGTCCCACGACCTCGCCACCCTCCCGTAGCTGCACCTTGACCAAACGGTCCGCGGCACGACGGTAGTGGCGCGGCAGGGTCAGCGGGCGGTCCGTACCCGGAGACGTGACTTCCAGGACGTACGGGCGGTCGCCCATGGCGTCGGAGGCGTCCAGCTCCTCGGCGATGCGCCGGCTCACCTCCGCGCAGGTGTCCAGGCCCACGCCGCCGTCGGCGTCGACCACGACCCGCAGGACACGCCGCCTGCCCGCCGGGGTGAGCGCGATCTCCTCCAGATCGAGGTCGCGTTCCTTGACGAGCGGCTCCAGCAGATCCCGCAGCCTCTCGTTCTGGGTGGTGCTCATCCGGGTGACTCCTCGGCCGCGTGTGCTGTTGTGTGACGTCACGTGTCCGGTCAAAGCGTATCCGCTCCACGACCTGTGCGTTGCCCACCGGTACGCTCGGCTCGTGCGGATCAAGGGACTCCCGGCGAGAAGGACCGTGCTGGCCGGTGCCGCCCTGCTGGCGGCGACAGGCACCACCGCAGGCTGTTCCGGAGACGACGGCGACGACGGGGACGCCGACCCCGCGCGTACCGAACGGCTCCGGCGCCGCGCCGCGGAGGAATCGCGCGTGCTGCTGCGGCGCTACGACGCGACCACGACGGCGCACCCCGGCCTGGCCGACGCGCTCGGCCCGCTGCGCGCGGAGGTGGCGCAGCACGTGGCCGCGCTGGCCCGCGGCCTGCCCGCGGACACCCGCGCCGCGTCCCCGGGACCGGGGGCGGAAGGACCGGGCGACCGCGCGGACGCCGCTCCCCCGCCGCCCTCGAAGAAGCGCGGCGGCGAGCCGGTGGCGGAGGAACCGGCGCGGGCGGTCGCCGAGTTGGCCGCCGCCGAGAAGCGCACCGCCGACGCCCACACCGCCGCCCTGGCCACGGCCCCGGGCGAGTTCGCGGGCCTGCTGGCCTCGGTCGCCGCGGCGGGCGCGGCCCACGTCTATCTCCTCGGGGCGATGGCGTGAGTGCGACGGGGCACGGCCCCCGGCGCCGCGGCGTGAGCCGCACGCGGCGCGGCGGCCGGCCGGCGGGCCGCCCCCGACCCGTACCCCAGGAGGCATCGTGAGCGAACCGTCCGACGAGGCCCGCGCCGCGGCCCAGCGCGCGCTGGCCGCCGAGCACGCCGCCGTCTACGGCTACGGCGTCGTCGGCGCCCACGCCGGCGGCCTGGCCGGCCAGGCGCGCGCCGGCTACGACGCGCACCGCGCCCGCCGCGACGCCCTCAGCCGCGTCGTCAGCGACCTCGGCGACCGGCCGCAGCCCGCCGCCGCCGCGTACGCGCTGCCGTTCGCGGTGCCGGACGAGGCCGCCGCGGTACGGCTGGCGACCGAGCTGGAGGACCGGATCGCGGGCAGTTACGCCGACCTCGTCCGCGCCGCTGAGGGCGATCTGCGCCGCGACGCGGCGGCCGCACTGCGCGAGGCGGCGGTCCGGGCGGCACGCTGGCGCGGCGGCAGCGTAGCCTTCCCTGGGCTGGCCGAACGCACGCCCGACACCGCACCCGCGGGCCGGCAGGAAGGCGCCGGCCGCACGGACTGACCGGGCCGCCCCGGCCCGACCCCGCTGGAGGACACCGCCCGCATGGCAACCGCACCGCAGTACCGGCCCGAGCCGCCGGAGCGCCTGGTGCGCCACGTCTCCGCCCACGGCGACCCGGGCCGCACCTGGCTCGCGGGGCTGTCCGGGCTGGTGGACGGCCTGCTGCGGCGCTGGGGGCTGACCGCGGAGCGGGTGCACGCGCCGGGCGGCCGGACCAGCATCCTCGTCCTCGTACGGCAGGAGGACGGCACTCCGGCGGCGCTCAAGGTCGCGTACGAGCCGGAGCGCATCGCGGCCGAGCAGTACGCGCTGGAGCACTGGAACGGCGTCGGCGCCGTCCGGCTGCTGCGCGCCGACGCGGCTTCGGGGGCACTGCTGCTGGAACGGCTGCAGGCGGACGTCAGCCTCCGCTCGCTGGCGGAGGCGAGGGCGCAGCTGGAGTCGGCGGCGACACTGCAGCGGCTGTGGACCGCGCCGCCGGCGGGCCATCGGCTGCCGACCGTGGCCGAGCACACCGGGCGGCTCGCGGAGCGGCTGCGCGAGCTGCGGGCCGAGCCGTACGCGGAGCTGGTCGACGCGGCGCTGGAGCGGCGCGAGGAGCTGCTCGGCGACCGGGCGGCGGCGGGGCCCGACGTGCTGCTGCACGGCGACTACCACCAGGGCCACGTGCTGGCCGCCCAGCGGATGCCGTGGCTCGCGGTGGGGCCCCGGCCGCTGGTGGGCGAGCGGGCCTACGACCTGGCCTGGCCGGCGCGGGACCGCGTCGACACCCTCGTGGCCGCGCCGGGCGCGGCGGCGGCGACCCGGCGGCGGCTGACGAAGCTGGCGGACTCCCTGGACGTCGACCGCGACCGGCTGCGGGACTGGACGCTGTTCCGCTGCGTGGCGACGGGCGTGACGGCCCTGGCGCGAGGCGACCTCAACGGCGGCGAACTCCACCTGGAGTACGCGGGCTGGCTCTGACCGCTCCGGAACCGCCTGCGGCCCGCCGACCGCCGTCCGCGGACGGCCTGTTGGGGACTCCGGGCGGCGGGGACGACGCCCTAGGATGCCCGCATGGATCTGGCTCCGCCCTCGCGCATACGGTCCCATCGGGCCCTGGTCGCCGGGGCCGTCGTGGTCGCGGCCGGAGTGCTGGCCGGGAGCATCGCGTACGTGAGGGGCGGCGACGACGACGCCGCCGACGCGCAGGAGGAGGTGCGGGCGTACGTGGCCGCCTGGGCGCGCGGCGCTCACGAGGAGGCCGCGAGCCACACCGACCGGCCCCGGGCCGCCGCCGACCTGCTGGACTCCGTACACCGCGGGCTGAACCCGAAGGACATGCTCGTCTCCCTCGACGACGCCGAGAAGGGCGCGGGCGGCACGTACACCGTGCCGTTCTCCGTCCGGCTGCGGCTGCCCGGCTTCGGCACCTGGGAGTACGAGACCCGCGCGGTGGCCCTGCCACCGGGAGCCGGCGGGGAGGACGGGAACGGCGGGACCGGCAAGGCCGGCGACGGCGACGACGGCGCGGACGAGGGCTGGCGGGTGCGCTGGGAGCCCCGCCTCGTGCACCCGGCGCTGCGGCGCCACCAGACCCTCGTCACGACCACCCGGCGCGCCGAGCGCGCCCCGATACTCGCCGCCGACGGCTCCGAACTGGCCGGCGACGCCACGGTGTGGGCCGTCTCCATCTGGCCCGCGAAGCTGTCCGACCCCGACCGGGCGTACGCCGCCCTCGCCGACCCCGCGCTCGGCGCGGACCTCGACGTCCCGCGGCTGAAGAAGCGCGTGGCCGCCGCGGAACCCGACGAGTCCGTGCCGGTGGTGACGTTGCGGGACGAGGTCTACCGGCAGCACCGCGAACGGCTGCTGGCCGTTCCCGGACTGCAGTTCGTCGACTCCAGGCAGCCCGTCGCGCACCTGGCCCGCTCGCTGGTCGGCGCCGTCTCACCGGACACCGGCAAGGGCTCCTCGGCGCTGCAGGCGCGCTACGACAAGCGGCTGTACGCGCCGCCGGGCGCCGAGGTCGTGATCGCCGACCGGGCCACGGGCGCCCCGGTGCGCACCCTGGCCCGCAAGAAGCCGGGCACGGGCGAGCCGGTGCGCACGACGATCGACCCCGGTGTGCAGCGGGCCGCCGAGGAGGCGGTCGGCGGGCTCGGCAAGAGCGCCTCGATCGTCGCGATCGACCCCGGTACGGGCCGGGTGCTGGCCGTCGCCGACAGCCCCGACTCGGGCGAGAGCCACGCGCTGACCGGCCGCTTCCCGCCCGGCTCCACGTTCAAGACGGTCACCGCCGCCGCGCTCCTCGACGGCGGCCTGGCCGCCGGGGACCGGGTGGGCTGCCCGGCGGCCGCGCATGTGGCCGGGCAACGCTTCGAGAACCAGGACGAGTTCGGCCTCCCGCCCGGCACCACCTTCGCGGAGGCGTTCGCGCGGTCCTGCAACACCGCCTTCGTCGGCCTGCGCGACGAACTGGACGAGCGGACCCTGACGCGTACGGCCCGCGCCTTCGGCATCGGCGGCACCTGGCAGGTCGGCGCGGCCACCTTCGACGGCAGCGTGCCGACGGCCGGGAGCGACAACGACAAGGCGGCGGCGATGATCGGGCAGGGCCGGGTGGAGGCGAGCCCGCTGGTGATGGCGTCGGTGGCGGCGACGGTGAAGGACGGCCGGTTCCGGCAGCCGGTGCTGGTGCCGGACGCGGTGGACGAGCCGTACCGGGCGCCGGAGACGCTCGACGCACGCACCTACGACCAGGTACGCGCGCTGATGCGCGGTGTCGTCACCGACGGCTCGGGCTCGGCGCTCGACGGGCTCCCGGGCCGGCCGCACGCCAAGACGGGCACCGCCGAGTTCGGCACAAAGAGCCCGCCGCGCACCCACGCCTGGATGATCGGCTATCTGGAGGGCGCCGACCTCGCGTTCAGCGTGCTCGTCGAGGACGGCGGCTCCGGCGGCAAGGACGCGGGCCCGGTGGCGGCCGACTTCCTCCGCGCCGCCACCGTGGACTAGCGGGCCTGCGGGGCCGCCGCGCTCACGCCGTCGTCGTCAGCCGCGCCAGCGCCTCGTCCACGGGCAATTCCTCGCGCTCGCCGGTGCGGCGGTCCTTCAGCTCCACCACGCCGTCGCCCGCGCGCCGCCCCGCGACCAGGATCTGCGGCACCCCGATCAGCTCGGCGTCGGTGAACTTCACGCCGGGCGACACCGAGGCCCGGTCGTCCACCAGCACCCGCACGCCCGCCGCGCCCAGCTTCTCCGCCAGCTCCAGCGCCAGCTCCGTCTGCTTGGCCTTGCCCGCCGCGACGATGTGCACGTCCGCCGGGGCCACTTCCCGGGGCCAGCAGAGCCCCAGCTCGTCGTGCGTCTGCTCGGCGAGCGCGGCGACGGCCCGGGAGACCCCGATCCCGTACGAACCCATGGTCACCCGGACCGGCTTGCCGTTCTGGCCGAGGACGTCCAGCTCGAAGGCGTCGGCGTACTTGCGGCCGAGCTGGAAGATGTGGCCGATCTCGATGGCCCGGTCCAGCTCGATGCCGGAGCCGCAGCGCGGGCAGGGGTCGCCGGGCTCGACGACGACCACGTCGAGGTACCGGTCGACCTCGAAGTCACGGCCGCACACCACGTTGCGCGCGTGCGAGTCGGGCTTGTTGGAGCCGGTCACCCACGAGGTGCCCGGGGCGACACGGGGGTCCGCCAGGTAGCGGAACGCCTTGCCGGCCATGCCCTGCGGGCCGACGTACCCCCGGACCAGGTCGGGGCGGTCGGCGAAGTCCTCGGCGGTGACGACCTCGACCTCGGCCGGGGCCAGGTGCTCGGCGAGCTTGCCGAGGTCCACCTCGCGGTCGCCGGGCACGCCGACCGCGGTGATCTCGCCGTCGACCTTCACCAGCAGGTTCTTCAGCGTCGCGGAGGCGGGGACGCCCAGGTGCGCGGCGAGGGTCTCGATCGTCGGGGTGTCCGGGGTGTCCAGTTCCTCGACCGGCGGGTGCCCGTCGAGGGGGGCGGGCGCGACCGTCGTCGTCAGCGCCTCGGTGTTCGCGGCGAAGCCGCAGGAGGGGCACTGCACATACGTGTCCTCGCCCGCCGCGGCAGGGGCGAGGAACTCCTCGCTGGCCGAGCCGCCCATGGCGCCGGAGACGGCGGAGACGATCCGGTAGTCGAAGCCGAGCCGCTCGAAGATCCGCTGGTACGCCTCGCGGTGCAGCCCGTACGCGGCGGCGAGGCCGTCGTCCGAGGTGTCGAAGGAATACGAGTCCTTCATGTGGAACTCGCGGCCGCGCAGCACGCCGGAGCGCGGCCGGGCCTCGTCCCGGTACTTGATCTGGATCTGGTAGAGGATCACGGGCATGTCCTTGTAGGACGAGCACTGATCCTTGACGACCTGGGCGAACAGCTCCTCGTGCGTGGGACCCAGCACGTAGTCGACGCCCTTGCGGTCCTTGAGGGAGAAGAGCAGGTCGCCGTACTCCTCGGCGCGGCCCGTCGTCTCGTACAGCTCGCGGGGCAGGAGTGCCGGCAGCAGCACTTCCTGGCCGCCGATCGCGTCCATCTCCTCGCGGACGACCCTCGCCACGTTCTCCAGGACGCGCTTGCCGAGCGGCAGCCACGTCCACACCCCGGCGGACGAGCGGCGGACATAGCCCGCGCGGACGAGCAGCTTGTGGCTCGCGGTCTCGGCGTCGGCGGGGTCGTCGCGCAGCGTCTTGAGCATCATCCGGGACATGCGCTGAACGTGGCTGTGCTGGCTCATGCCCCGGACTCTAGCGCCGGACGCGGGCCCGCCGGAAATTCGTCCGCCGAAGCTGTGGACAACTCGCCGGTTGGGGACAACTCAGCGCAGCAGCGGCAGCTCGGCACCCATCACCACGTACGGGCTGGGGGCGCCGGGGAAGACCACGCGGCGGGCGAGGTCGCGGTAGCCGAGCTGCCGGTACAGGTGGCGCGCGGGGCTCTCCACGTCGATCGCCGAGAGCAGGCTCTTGGGCTCCGCGGCGGTGTCGGTGATCCGCGTGATCAGCTCGCGGCCGATGCCGCGCTGCTGGAAGGCGGGGTGGACGTGGAGTTCGGTGATGACGAAGGCGTCGTCGAGCCAGCGGTCCTCGCCGACGGCGCGCAGATACGGCTGGACGACGGTGGACCACCAGTACACGCGGTTGTTCGGCATGCCGTAGACGAACCCGGCGAGCCGCCCGGTGGCGGTGGTGGCGCCCAGCGCGCGGGCGCCCGCGTTGGTCAGGTGCCGCAGCACGACATGGCGGCGGACGGCGATCTCGTCGTCGGTGAGCCCGAAGGCGACGGCCTGAACGGCAAGCGCATCGTCCACGCGGGCGGCGAGGTCGAGAGGGCCGACGACGACGTCATCCATGGCTGCGCACCCTACCGTGCGCTCGCGGGCCGCCGGCCGACCCCCGTGCCCACACCCCCGCCGCCGCGCCGGAACGCCGCGGACACGACGCCCGTACGAGCCGCGCAGGACCCCCGGCGCCCGCGGACCCGGCTCTCAGAACAGCACGCTCATGAACGCCCCGACCTCGCGGAAGCCCACCCGGCGATACGCCGCGCGGGCCACCGTGTTGAAGTCGTTCACGTACAGGCTGACCACCGGCGCCACCTCGCGCAGGGCGTACCGCAGGACCGCCGCGAGGCCCGTCTCCGACAGCCCGCGCCCGCGGTGCTCGGGCGCCACCCACACGCCCTGGATCTGGCACGCGTGCGCCGTCGCCGCGCCGATCTCCGCCTTGAAGACGACCTCGCCGTCCTCCACGCGCGCGAAGGACCGGCCGCCGCCCACCAGTTCCGCGACCCGCGCCTGGTACAGCAGCCCGCCGTCGCCGGCGAGCGGCGAGATGCCGACCTCCTCGGTGAACATGGCCACGCACGCCGGCATGATCAGGTCCATCTCGTCCTTGCGGATGCGGCGGACCAGCGGATCGGGCTCGACCTCCGCGGGCATCGAGGTGGTGACCATCAGCGGCTGCCGCGCGCGCACCTCGCGCGCCGGCCCCCAGGCGGGCTCCAGCAGGGACCACAGCTCCGCGGTGGGCTCGGCCGGGCCGACGATCGAGGAGCAGCGCCGCCCGGCGCGCCGGGCGCGCTCGGCGAAGCCGCGTACGGCCTCGGGGGTGGCGCAGACGGGCACGAGGTTGGCGCCGGCGTAGCAGAGGGACTCCAGCCGCCCGCCCGCGTACCAGCCCCACAACTCACCGCCGAGCCGCCAGGGGTCGAGCCCCGCGACGGCGACCCGGGAGGCGACGAAGGCGTTGGCGACCGGTTCGCGGTCGAGCACGGCGCGGGCGGCTTCGAGCTCCGCGGGCTCCAGCAGCCGTGTGGTGGTGGTCGTCAACACAGCGGCACTGTACCTGTGCGCGCGTCCGCCCGCTTCCTGCGGGTACGCGCCGTGCCCGGCGGTCAGCCGACGGTGACCTCGGGCTCACCGGCGGCGGCGCCGTCGGCCTCCATCCGGTCGGCGATCTTCATCGCCTCCTCGATCAGCGTCTCGACGATCTTCGACTCGGGGACGGTCTTGATGACCTCTCCCTTGACGAAGATCTGGCCCTTGCCGTTGCCGGAGGCGACGCCGAGGTCGGCCTCGCGGGCCTCGCCCGGGCCGTTGACGACGCAGCCCATGACGGCGACGCGCAGCGGCACCTCCATGCCGTCCAGACCGGCGGTGACCTCGTCGGCGAGCTTGTAGACGTCGACCTGGGCGCGGCCGCAGGACGGGCAGGAGACGATCTCCAGCCGGCGCTCGCGCAGCCCGAGGGACTCCAGGATCTGGATGCCGACCTTGACCTCCTCCACCGGCGGGGCGGAGAGGGAGACGCGGATGGTGTCGCCGATGCCCTCGCCGAGCAGCGAACCGAAGGCGACGGCGGACTTGATGGTGCCCTGGAAGGCGGGTCCGGCCTCGGTGACGCCGAGGTGCAGCGGGTAGTCGCACTGGGCGGCGAGCTGCCGGTAGGCGTTGACCATGACGACCGGGTCGTTGTGCTTCACCGAGATCTTGATGTCCCTGAAGCCGTGCTCCTCGAAGAGCGAGCACTCCCACAGCGCGGACTCGACCAGCGCCTCCGGGGTGGCCCTGCCGTACTTGGCGAGCAGCCGCCGGTCGAGCGAGCCGGCGTTCACCCCGATACGGATGGGGGTGCCGGCGGCGGAGGCGGCCCGGGCGATCTGCTTGACCTGGTCGTCGAACTTCTTGATGTTGCCGGGGTTCACCCGGACCGCGGCGCAGCCGGCGTCGATCGCGGCGTAGACGTACTTCGGCTGGAAGTGGATGTCCGCGATCACGGGGATCTGCGACTTCCTGGCGATCACGGGCAGCGCGTCGGCGTCGTCCTGCGTGGGGCAGGCCACCCGGACGATCTGGCAGCCGGAGGCGGTCAGCTCGGCGATCTGCTGGAGGGTGGCACCGATGTCGGAGGTGCGGGTGGTGGTCATCGACTGGACGGAGACCGGTGCCTCGCCGCCGACGGCGACGGACCCGACCTGCAGCGTACGACTCGCCCTGCGCTCGGCCATCTTCAGCGGAACGGACGGCATTCCCAGCGAAACGGCAGTCATCTGGCGGCAACCCCTGTTGTACGGATCATGGCCCCCGCCGGATGAGGGCCCGGCTACCGAGATTACGGCACCCGTGCGCCCCGCCGCGGCCGGTGCCGGGGTGGTCACCGGAAGTGTCGATAAACCGGCACCGTACGTTTGCCGCGTGGTGGCGCGGGTCGCGACCTGCGCGCGCCGCCCGGGTCAGCCCGTGAGCTTCACCGGGTTCACCACGTCCGCGACGAGCACCAGCAGCGTGAAGCAGATGAAGACCCCGGCGACCACGTACGCCACCGGCATCAGCTTCGCGACGTCGAAGGGACCCGGGTCGGGTCGCCGGAAGACCCGCGCGAACGCGCGCCGCACCGACTCCCACAGCGCCCCCGCGATGTGCCCTCCGTCCAGCGGCAGCAGGGGCAGCATGTTGAACAGGAACAGCGACAGGTTGAAGCCCGCCACCAGCAGCAGCATCGACGCCACCCGCTGCTCCGGCGGGATGTCGAGGTTCAGCACCTCGCCGCCGACCCGGGCCGCACCGACGACGCCGACCGGCGAGTCCTCCTGGCGCTCCTCGCCCTGGAACGCCGCACTCCACAGGTCGGGGACCTTCGACGGCAGCGCGATGAGCGCGTCGAAGCCGTTGACCACCATGTCGCCCATGCGGTCCACGGACTGGCCGAAGTCCTGCTTGACCACGCCGGTGGCGGGCGTGAAGCCGAGGAAGCCCGCCTTCACGTACTCGCCGTCGACGTAGCCGCCGTCGCCGTCGCTCTTGCTGACCGTGTTCTCCGTGAGCGTGGGGTGCAGGTCGACGCGCTTGCCGTCGCGCTCGACGGTCACGGTGGCCGGGCCGATGGTCTCGCGGATGCTGTTCTGCAGGGTCTCCCAGTCGTCGACCGGGCGGCCGTTGAACGCCACGATCTGGTCGCCGCGCTCCAGCCCCGCCTTCTTCGCGGGCGCGGCGGGGTCGGCGTCGCTGCACTTGCGGTCCGGGTTCTCGGCGACCGACTCGGCCTTGATCACGCAGTCCGACACCGAGCCGACCGTCGTGGTCTGGGTGGCGATGCCGAACGTCATCATCACGCCGACGAACACCACGACGGCCAGCACCAGGTTCATGAACGGCCCGGCGAACATCACGATGACCCGCTTCCACGGGGCCCGCGTGTAGAACAGCCGGCTCTCGTCGCCGGGCTTCAGCTCCTCGTACGCCGCCTGCCGGGCGTCCTCGATCATCCCGCGGAACGGCGAGGTGGAGCGCTGCTGCACCCGCCCGTCATCGCCGGGCGGGAACATCCCGATCATGCGGATGTAGCCGCCGAGGGGGATCCACTTGATGCCGTACTCGGTCTCCCCCTTCTTGCGGGACCACATCGTGGGGCCGAAGCCGACCATGTACTGCGGGACGCGGATGCCGAACAACTTGGCCGTGCTGAGGTGGCCGAGCTCGTGCCAGGCGATGGAGACGAGGAGCCCGAAGGCGAAGACGACGATGCCGAGAATCGTCATGAGGGTCGTCATGGGCGCACCTTCGTCGTCAGTTGTCGATCGTCACTTGTCGTGCTGGTCGGCCGGCAGCCCGGCCAGCTCCCTGGCCCGGGCGCGCGCCCAGGTCTCGGCTTCGAGGACGTCCGCGACCGTCAGCCGGGTTCCCGGATCGTCCGTGCCGTGTTCCGCGACGACCTGGCTGACCGTGTCCATGATGCCAAGGAACGGGAGCTTGCCGGTGAGGAAGGCGTCGACACACTCCTCGTTCGCCGCGTTGAAGACCGCCGGGGCGGTACCGCCGAGGGCGCCGACGTGGCACGCGAGCGGCACGGACGGGAACGCCTTCTCGTCGAGCGGGAAGAACTCCCAGGTACCGGCGGCCGACCAGTCGAAGGCGGGCGCGGCGTCCGGCACCCGGTCCGGCCAGCCCAGCGCCAGCGCGATCGGCATCCGCATGTCGGGCGGGCTGGCCTGGGCCAGGGTGGAGCCGTCGGTGAACTCGACCATGGAGTGCACGTAGGACTGCGGGTGGACGACGACCTCGATGCGGTCGAAGGGCACGTCGTAGAGCAGGTGCGCCTCGATGACCTCCAGGCCCTTGTTGACCAGGGTGGAGGAGTTGATGGTGACGACCGGGCCCATGTCCCAGGTGGGGTGGGCGAGCGCCTGCTCGGGGGTGACGTCCGACAGCTCCTCGCGCGTCCGGCCGCGGAACGGGCCGCCGGAGGCGGTGACGAGCAGCTTGCGCACCTCGCCGCGGGTGCCGCCGAGCAGGGCCTGGTAGAGGGCCGAGTGCTCGGAGTCCACCGGCACGATCTGGCCGTGCCTGGCCACGTCCTTGACCAGTGGTCCGCCGACGATCAGCGACTCCTTGTTGGCCAGCGCCAGCATCCGGCCGGCCTTGAGGGCGGCGAGGGTGGGCGCGAGGCCGATGGAGCCGGTGATGCCGTTGAGCACGGTGTGGCACTCGTCGGCGGCGACCTCGGTGGCGGCGTCCGGACCCGCCAGTACCTCGGGCAGCGGCTCCCCTGCCCCGTACCGCGCGGAAAGCGCCTCGCGCAGCTCGCCGGCCTTGTCGGCACGGGCGACCGCGACGCGGCGTACCCGCAGCTTGTGCGCCTGCTCGGCCAGAAGCTCCACCCGGCCGCCCGCCGCGGACAGGGCGGTGGCCCGGAACCGGTCGGGGTTGCGCAGCACGATGTCGATGGCCTGAGTGCCGATGGAGCCTGTCGAGCCGAGGATGACGATCTCGCGGGGGCCGTCGTCGGCGGTCGCGGGACGCAGGTGCGGATCGGCGAGCGGAGCAGCAGAGGTCTCGGTCATCGCCCCATTGTGACCGCTCAGACTTGGCGCCGAGCAGATGCCCTCTCGATGCCGTCTCCTGTCGGCTTGCCGGTCGATTCGCCGTCGGTTGCCGGAATGCCGGCGGGGACGACCGCGGGCCGCGGGCGGCGGGGGCGGCTGCTGATCACCGCGTACGCGGCGAGCACGGCGCAGGCGGGGACGATGACGGTCTCCGGCACGTGCACCAGGGACAGCCCGGTGGCGAGGAGGATGATCGCCAGCACCCAGCGCAGCACCGCACCGGGGGCGCGGGTGGAGAGCACGGCGCCGACGAGTACGCCGGGGATGGCGCCGAGGAGCAGCACGGCGGCCAGTCCCAGGCTCGCGTCGCCGACGATGAAGTGGCCGACCGCGGCGGCGGCGACGATCGGGATGGCCTGGACGAGGTCGGTGCCGACGAGGTGGTTGGCCTTGAGCCGGGGGTGCACGAGCATCAGCATCACGATGATCAGCGAGCCCGAGCCGACGGACGTCATGCCGACGACGAGGCCGCCGACGAGCCCGATGACCAGCGTGGCCACGGGGCGTACGGGCACGTGCGCGTCCTCGGTCTCCCCGCCGTCCTGCGCGGCGCGCCGCCGGTCCAGCCACATCCGGGCGAGCATGCCGGTGACGGCGAGCAGCAGCGCCGCGCCGATGACGATCTTCACCCGGCTCTGCAGGTCCTCGCCCTCGCCGAGGAACTGCAGCAGAAAGGCGCCGCAGAACGCGGCCGGCACCCCGGTGGGCAGCAGCCAGCGCACCACGTCCCAGCGGACGGTGCCCGCCTTCTGGTGCACGGCGGCGCCGAAGGGCTTCATGAACACCGAGGTCGCCAGGTCGCTGCCGATGGCCTGGGTGGGGTTGACACCGAAGACCGTCACCATGATGGGGGTCATGAGGGCGCCGCCGCCCATGCCCGTCAGGCCGACCATGCAGCCCACGAGGGCTCCGGCCACGACCATCGACCACGAAAAGTCCATAGACATCGATACTAGGGATTTCCTATCGGGATGCTAGGGATAGCCTTCTGCCATTTTGGCCCGCCCCACGTGAGCTCCGCCACTCGGCGGCCCCGCCTTGACAGGCAACCATTTGGTTGCCAATCTGACCCACCGAGGTGGTGACCATGGACGACGTCTTCCGGGCGCTCGCCGACGGCAGCCGCAGAGAGCTGCTGGGCCGCCTCAACGAGCGGAACGGCCAGACCCTGCGGGAGTTGTGCACGGGACTGGAGATGAGCAGGCAGGCGGTGAGCAAGCACCTGGCGGTGCTGGAGTCCGCCGGCCTGGTCGCCGCCGTGCGCCACGGCCGGGAGAAGCTGCACTACCTCAACCCCGTGCCGATCCACGAGCTGGCCGACCGCTGGATCGGCCGGTACGAGCGCGGGCGCCTCACGGCCCTGTCCGCGCTCAAGCAAGCGCTGGAAGGAAATCCCTTGAAGAAGCCCGCGTTCGTCTACACGATCTACATCGAGACCACGGCCGAGAAGCTCTACGAGGCGCTGACGACGCCCGAGTTCCTCAAGCAGTACCACGGCGGCTGGGCGCCCCGTTCCGACTGGCGGGCCGGCTCCACCGTCTACTGGCCGCTGGAGGAGAACGGCGAGCCCCAGGACCTGGGCCAGCGCGTGCTGGTCGCCGAGCCGGGCAAGCGGCTGGTGTACACCTGGCACACGCTGCAGCCGATGCACCAGGAGATGCTGGGCATGCCGGACGCGGAGTTCGCGGAGGCGAGCAAGGAGCGCTCGCAGGTCGCCTTCGACATCGAGCCGGCCGAGATCCCGAAGTTGGGCGTGAAGCTGACCATCACCCACGGTCACTTCGACAGCGCGGAGAGCAAGATGCTGCAGAGCGTCAGCGGCGGCTGGGTCATGCTCGCCTCGCAGCTCAAGTCGATCCTGGAGCGGCAGCCGGCCTGACGGCCGCGCGGACGCTAGCGGATCGGCCGGTGCAGGTTCGGCTTCTTCGCCGGGCCCGGCTCGGCCTCGGCGATCCACGGACCGTCACCGGACGCGTCGACGATGCCCTCCTCCAGCCAGGTGTACGCATCGTCCAGTACCTGCCGTACCACCCTGCGGTCGAGGTCGTCGGTGTTCGTCCACAGCCGTCCGAACAGCTCCTCGACCCGGATACGGGCCTGCCGGCAGAAGGCGTCGGCCAGCTCGTACGCCTCCTTGCCGTGCCCGCCCCGGCCGGGAGCGGCGCGCAGCATCTCGGCCCGTACGCACGCGGCGCTCATCGCGAACAGCTCCGCGCCGATGTCCACCACCCGGCCGAGGAAGCCCTGCTTGGTCTCCATCCGCCCCTGCCAGCGGGACATCCCGTAGAACGTGGAGCGCGCCAGCCGGCGGGCGCTGCGCTCGACGAAGCGCAGGTGGGTGGAGAGATCGCGGTGCCCGGGCGGGTGGAACTCGCCGTACGTGCGCGGCACCTGCCCCTTGCCCGCGACCAGCTTCGGCAGCCAGCGGGCGTAGAAGCCGCCGGCCCGGGCGCCCGCGCGCGCCTTCTCGGAGAGGTTCTTCTGCGGGTCGATGAGGTCGCCGGCGACCTTGAGGTGGGCGTCGACCGCCTCGCGGGCGATGAGCAGGTGCATGATCTCGGTCGAGCCCTCGAAGATCCGGTTGATCCGCAGGTCCCGGACGATCTGCTCGGCCGGGATCGCCTTCTCGCCGCGGGCGGCGAGCGACTCGGCGGTCTCGTAGCCGCGGCCGCCGCGGATCTGGATCAGCTCGTCGGCCATGAGGCTGGCCATCTCCGAGCCGTAGAGCTTGGCGAGGGCGGCCTCGATGCGGATGTCGTTGCGGTCCTCGTCGGCCATCTGCGACGACAGGTCGAGCACCGCCTCCAGCGCGAAGGTCGTCGCCGCGATGAAGGAGATCTTCGCGCCGACGGCCTCGTGCTTGGCGACCGGCCGGCCCCACTGCTCGCGGGCGCCGCCCCAGCCGCGGGCGATCTTCAGGCACCACTTGCCGGCGCCCACGCACAGCGCGGGCAGCGAGAGCCGCCCGGTGTTGAGCGTGGTCAGCGCGATCTTCAGGCCCGCGCCCTCGGGGCCGATGCGGTTGGCGGCGGGGACGCGCACCTGGTGGAAGCGGGTGACGCCGTTCTCGATGCCGCGCAGGCCCATGAACTGGTTGCGGTTCTCCACCGTGACGCCCTCGGAGGCGGCCTCGACGACGAACGCCGTGATGCCGCCCCGGTGCCCCTCCGACTTCGGCACCCGCGCCATGACCACGAGCAGATCGGCGACGACGCCGTTGGTGGTCCAGAGCTTGACGCCGTCGAGCAGGTAGTCGGCGTCGGGTCCTTCGCCGTCGGGGACGGCGGTGGTCGCCAGCCGGGCCGGGTCCGAGCCGACGTCGGGCTCGGTGAGCAGGAAGGCGGAGATGTCGGTACGGGCGCACCGGGGCAGGAACTCCTCCTTCTGCTCCTCGGTGCCGAAGATCTTCAGCGGCTGCGGCACGCCGATCGACTGGTGCGCCGAGAGCAGCGCGCCGACGGCGGGGCTCGCGGTGCCGACGAGGGCGAGGGACTTGTTGTAGTAGACCTGCGTGAGGCCGAGACCGCCGTACTTCCGGTCGATCTTCATACCGAGGGCGCCGATCTCCTTCAGCCCGCGGACGGTCTCGTCGGGAATCTGCGCGTCGCGCTCGATCACGGCCCCGTCGATCTGCGTCTCGCAGAAATCGCGCAGCCGGGCGAGGAACTCCTCGCCGCGCGCCACGTCCGCGGAGGCCGGCTCGGGGTGGGGGTGGATGAGGTCGAGGCGGAAGCGGCCGAGGAACAGCTCCTTGGCGAAGCTGGGTTTGCGCCAGTCCTGCTCGCGTGCGGCCTCGGCGACCTCCCTGGCTTCCTTCTCGGTGACGGACGGCCGTGTGGATGGTGCGGTCATGAGGGGACTCACCTCGCCGCTGCGTAGGGGTTACCAGCCGGTGCTACTTGTGCGTATGTACCCGATTCGGCCGGGCGACACCACCCCGCGCGCGCCAATCGGGTGCCCCGCCCCCCGCCGCGCGCCCCCACGCCCCCGCGTCCCCCGGGCTCTCCGCGCACTCTTTCCGGGCTCTCCGCGCACTCTTCCCAGGCTCGTCCCGCACGCCCGCCCAAGGGTAGGCCGCCCGACCGACAAGATCACCCGGGCGGCGGCCGGGCCCGGCTCCCGAGCCCCGCGTCCAGCGCCGCGGCGGCCCCGGCCCCGTACCCTCGGTCCCCGCGGCCCGTGCGCTACCGGCGGGCCGCGGGCCCGCAGCCCCGGCGCCGCACCCCCGCGCCGCCCCACCCTTCCGTCGCGTAGCGCCGCACCCGCCGAGTGCTACGCGCCGGACAACGCACCCTGCCCCGCCGAGCGCCTACGGTGGGCAGCAGAGGTACTTGCACTCTCCGGAGGGACTCTGCCGTGACTTCCACACAAGCGTTCTGGCTCGCCGGCCGGCAGGCGACCGGCGAGGACACCCTAGACGTCACCTCGCCCTGGGACGGCCGCACGGTCGGCACGGTGAGCATCCCCACCGACGCCCAGATCGAGGAGGCCGTCGCCGCCGCGCATGCGGTGAAGGACGAGCTGGCCGCCACCCCCGCGCACGTGCGCGCCGCGGCGCTCGACCACGTGACCAAGCAGATCGCCGCCCGGGCCGAGGAGATCGCCGGGCTGATCTCCGCCGAGAACGGCAAGCCGCTGAAGTGGGCCCGCGGCGAGGTCGGCCGCGCCGTGTCCACGTTCCGCTTCGCCACCGAGGAAGCCCGCAGGTGGGGCAGCGGCGACGGCCAGCGGCTCGACACCGACCCGGGCGGGGCCGGGCGGCTGGCCTTCACCCGCCGCTTCCCGTACGGCCCGGTCCTCGGCATCGCGCCGTTCAACTTCCCGCTGAACCTGTGCGCCCACAAGGTCGCCCCGGCCCTGGCCGTCGGCGCCCCGATCATCCTCAAGCCCGCCCCCGCGACCCCGCTGTCCGGTCTGCTGCTCGGCGAGCTGCTGGCGGAGACCGACCTGCCGGCCGGGAGCTGGAGCGTGCTGCCGGTGCCGAACGACCGGATGCCCGCCCTCACCCAGGACGAGCGGCTGCCGATCATCTCCTTCACCGGCTCGGACAAGGTCGGCTACGACATCCTCAACTCCGTCCCCGGCAAGCGCGTCACCCTGGAGCTGGGCGGCAACGGCGCCGCCGTCGTCCTGGGCGACTACTCCTCGGAGGCCGACCTCGACCACGCCGCGCAGCGGATCGGCACGTTCGCCAACTACCAGGCGGGCCAGTCGTGCATCTCCGTACAGCGCGTGATCGCCGACGCCTCGGTCTACGACCGCCTGGTGCCCAAGGTCGTCGCGGCCGTCGAGTCGCAGGTGACCGGCGACCCGGCGGACGAGTCCACCGACGTCGGCCCGATGGTCAGCGAGGCCGCGGCCCAGCGGCTGGAGTCGTGGGTCGACGAGGCCGTGGGCGCCGGTGCCCGGCTGCTGACGGGCGGCAAGCGGGACGGTGCGTCGTACACGCCGACGGTGCTCACAGACGTGCCGGGCGGTGTGCGGATCTCCCACGAGGAGGCGTTCGGGCCGGTCGTGACGGTGCAGCGGGCGGACGACGAGGACGCCGCGTTCGCGGCGGTCAACAACTCGAAGTACGGCCTGCAGGCGGGCGTGTTCACGCACGACGTGCAGAGCGCCTTCCGGGCGCAGCGGAAGCTGGAGGTCGGCGGCGTGATCGTCGGCGACGTCCCGTCGTACCGTGCGGACCAGATGCCGTACGGGGGCGTGAAGCGCTCCGGCGTGGGGCGCGAGGGCGTGCGGTACGCGATGGAGGACTACACGTACGAGAAGGTCATGGTCTTCACGGGGCTCGACGCGCTCTGACGACGGCCGGCCGGCGCCAGGACCCCCGGGACGACCCCGGGGGTCCTGGCATGTCCGCCGGAGACGAACGGAACGGCCGTGAATGGTCCGTGACAGGCCCCTGACAATCACGGGGCAGCCCTCTAAGGTGCTCGGCGACCCGCCGATTCCCAGGCACCCAGGGGGATTCACCACATGAGACGCATACGCGCCTGGCGGCCCGCGGGCGTGGCCGCCGTCCTGCTCTCGCTCACCGCGACGCTCGTCTCCGGCGCCACCGCCGCCGAGCCGGAGCCCGCGCCCGCGCCGCCCGCCGCCGCCCGGACGGCGGCCGCGGAACCGGCCGCCGCAGTCGCGAAGCCCGTCGTCAACGGACCCGTCTTCAACGACCCGCTCGGCTCCGCCGCCCAGCGCGGCGCCGTCTTCACCCAGCTCATCGCGCTCATAGACGCCACCCCCGCCGGCCAGACCATCCGGGCCTCGGTGTTCGAGCTGGAGGACTCGGCCGTCGCCGACGCGCTCATAGCCGCCCAGCGCCGCGGCGTCGCCGTCAAACTGATCGTCGACGACAACACCCGCGACAAGGGCAGCGCCGCCTGGACCTCGCTGCGCACCGCACTGGGCACGGACGACACGAAGACGTCGTGGATCGTCGTCTGCGACGACCGGTTCGAGGACCCCGGCAAGGACAACGTGCAGCGCGGCTGCCTCCCGACCCCGCCGCCGGGGCCCGCGTACAACCACAACAAGTTCTTCGTCTTCACCAGGGTCGGCCCCTTCGACGACGGGACCGGCTACGACAAGGTCGTCTTCCAGTCGTCCTCCAACCTCAACGACTGGTACCGGAACGAGTCGTACAACGACGCCGTGACCTTCGTCGACGCCACCGTCCACGACGGCTACGCGAAGTTCCACGAGGACCAACGCCGCCTGCGCCACTCGGCGACCGGCGACAACACGTACTACTGGTCCACGCCCACCGGCTCCCCCTACCGCGCGTTCTTCTTCCCGCGCGGCGACGCGAACTACGGCAACCCCGCCACCGACACCATCGTCAACACCCTCGACGAGGTGGCGTGCGCGTACACCGGCACGGACGGCAAGCGGCACCAGACCGACATCCGCGTCGCCATGTTCCAGTTCCTCGGCTCCCGCAAGCAGGTGGCCCAGAAGCTGGCGCAGAAGCGCGCGCAGGGCTGCTGGGTCGACGTCGTCTACAGCGAGGGCGACGCGACGGTCGAGGGCATCCTCGACGCCGCGGGCATCCAGCGCCAGTACTGCAACTTCCCCAACGGCCCGGGCATCGACGTGCGCACCCACACGAAGTTCTGGCTGCTGGACGGCGACTACAACGGCAGCATCACGCCGCGCGTGTACACCGGCAGCCACAACTGGACCGGATCCGGGCTTCGTTCCGCGGACGAGGCGATGGTACGGATCACGAGCGCGGACTACCACGCGAAGTACCTGTCGTACTTCTACAAGATCCGCGACACCTGCAAGGCCCGCACGCCGTGACTCCCCCGCCGCTCCGCCGGCCGGCAGCCGGCGGGGCGGCGGCTCCGGCTACGCCTTGAGGGCCAGCCACAGCTCCATCCGCGTGTCCGGGTCGTCCAGGGAGCGCCCGAGGATCTCCTCGACCCGCCGCATCCGGTAGCGCAGCGTGTGCCGGTGCACCCCGAGGTCGGCCGCCGCCGCGTCCCACTGCCCGTGCCGCGACAGCCACGCCCGCAGCGAGGCGACGAGGTCGCCGCGGCCCCGCTCGTCGTGCTCGCGCAGCGCCCGCAGCGTGCCGTCCGCGAACGCCTGCACCGCGTCGTCCGCCAGCAGGTCCACCACCGAGCCCGCCGTGACGTCCTCGTGCTCCACCAGCACCCGCCCGCGCCGCCGCGCCACCGACAGCGCCTGCTCGGCCTGCTTGTACGCCACCGTCACCACCGCCGGACCCGCCGGCGCCGACACCCCCGCGACCAGCGGCAGCGTCCCCTGCCCCGCGCCGGACCCGCGGGCCTGCCCCACCGCGCCCGGGTGCGCGGCCTCGACGCGCGCCGCGTGCTGCGCCGCCGCCTCCGCGACCGCACCGCCGTCCGTGGCCAGGACCACCAGCCGCCCGGCGTCGGGCACCGCGAGGAACGCCTCGCCCGACCCGGCCGCCGCGGCGTCCAGCGTGTCGGCCAGCTCCCCCAGCGCCTCCGGCAGCGGCTCGGGCTCGCCCTCCCCCACCGGCGCCACCGGGGCGGCGGCCTCGGCGACCAGGAGGCGTACGGGCGCGTCCAGCAGCCCTCCGTACAGCGGCCCGGCGACGGCCCGCGCGTGGTCGGGCTGGCCGGCGAGCAGCAGCCGCAGCACGGCGGTGCCCAGGCGCTGCTCGGCGGCGGAGAAGGCGCTGGAGCGCTCGGTGACGAGGGTGAGGAGGGAGACGGCGGCGTGCACGGCGTAGCGCTCGGCGGGGGCGAGCCTGCCGCCGGTCCCGACGGCGAGGACGCCGCAGCAGCGGCGGCCGGAGCCGAGTGACTGCAGCTCGACCCGGTCCTCGGCCGGGTCGGCGGCGGCCCGCGGGGAGCGGCCGGGAGCGCCGTCGCCCGAATCCTCCGGCGCCGCGCCGCCCGCCTCGTCCGCCCCGCCCGCCGATGCTCCTTCCGCCACGGTCCCGCCGGTGGCCGCGTCCTCCGCCCCGGCCGGCTCCTCCGCGGCCGCCGCCTCCTCGGCCCGTACGCCCGCCACCACCGCGCTCGCCGGCGCCGGCCGCCGGCGCAGCCGCGCCACGTCGCCCTTCAGCGCCTCGGCCCGCGCCGCCGCCCCCGCCGGGGACACCGCGAGCACCTCCCCCGCCGTGTCGTACAGCGCCGCCCACCCGTGTACGTGCGCCGCCAGCCGGCCGACGACCGTCGCCGGTCCCTCCGCGCCCAGCGCCGCCCGGGTCAGGTCCCGCTGCGCCTCGAAACCGCGGGTCAGCGACCGGTACTGGTCGGCGGCGATGGCCGCCGAGACCACCTTGGAGATGGCGATGAACGGTGTCGTCCGCGGCACCTCCAGCAGCGCGACCCGCGCCTCGCGGGCCGCCGCGAGCATCGCCTCCGGCACCGTCTCGACGTTCACGCCGACGCCGAAGCCCACCCCGACCACGCCCGCGTCCGCGAGCCGGCGCATGTAGCGGCGCATGGCGTCGGCGTCCTCGACGTCGAGCTTGAGCGCGGTGGTCAGGATCAGCTCGCCGCCTTCGAGGTACGGCACGGGGTCTATCAACTCGCTGGTCTGCGCCCAGCGCACGGCCACGTCGAGCTCGTCCGCGCCGGTGAGGACGGAGAGCTTGAGGGCGGGATGGCGGACGAGCGAGGCGAGCGTGGGCATGGCACCTTCTGGCTGCTGCGGCGGCCGGGGCCGCCGTGCTGTTCGTGACTGTCTGCGCAACCGCCCCGGCAGGACCGGTCGTCGTACGCGACCGGCCCTGACCGTCCCCGTCCGGCCCCGGCGGGCTGGCTGCCCCTCCGGGGTCCGGCGATCCGCACCGTCCTCCGACCGTCGCGGAGGTCTCCGACCGCTTTCAGACTGTCGCTCTGTCTTACGCCGCTCCGTATGAACGGCTCCGGCCATTGTGCCTCAGTGGTGCAAGTCGACGAGCACCGGAGGCGTCCGCTCGCCGTCCACGGTCGTCACGGAGAGCACCGCGTGCCCGGGGGGCAGCGTGTTCGCCAGCTCCGAGGCCGACCAGCGCTCCCGCTCCACGGTGCGCACCGTCACCGAGCGGCTCATGGCTTTCGTACCCGTGAAGACCTGCCGTACCCACCTCAGCAGCTTCCGGATCAGCCCGCCGGAGACATCCGGGACATGGGTGACGTCCTCCGCCTCCACCCACTCCGCACCCCACGCCTCCGCGAAGTGCCGGCCGTCCCAGGTGCTGACGCCGGTCAGCGCCATCCGGCAGCCGACCGCGGCCAGCAGCGGCCCGCGCACCGGCTCCGCGACGTCGTCGAGACCGCGCAGCCCGAGCACCACGCCGGCGTGCGCGGCGCGCAGCCGGCCGATGGCCCGTACGGACTCGGGGCTGGCGGTGCGGGCGGCGTCGTCGAGGACGAGGGCGGCGAAGAGGGAGCGGTCGGAGCGGGCCGGGGCGGCGGCGGTGAACTGGGCGAGCAGCAGCCGGGCCAGCACGCGGGACGCCTCGGCGTGCGTACGCTCCGGCAGCACGATCCGTACCCGCATCGGGTGCTCCAGCGCCCGCATGGAGAACTGGCGGCCGCGGCCGCGGGTGTCGAAGAACCGGGCGAAGACGGGGCGGTCCAGCACGGCGAGCCGGCCGGCGAGGAGGGCGCCGACGTCGCCGGGGCGGGAGAGCTGGCGCTCGCGGGCGTCCAGCTCGCGGAGGGCGGCGGCGGCGCGGTCGGCGGCGAAGGGGGCGGCGCCGTCTTCGGAGGTGCCCTCGGCCACGGCGGTGCAGTCGCGCCGCAGGGCGGCGAGGGCGGCGCGGTCGCCGTCGAGGAGGCCGCGCAGCTCGGCGACGCCGGGGAAGGCGCCGTACGCCGACTGGTAGGCGCCGATGAGCTGGCCGAGGGCGGTGACGGCCGGCCGTGCGTGCGCCCAGTCGGTCTCGTCGCCGCCGAGGAGGGCCTCGGCGAGCAGGGCGGCGGCCTCGTCGGGGTCGGCGGTGCCGCCGTAGAGGTCGAGGTCGTGGGGGGAGGAGGGATCGGCGATGCGGATGACGACGTCGTAGGCGTCGTCGTCGCCGAGCGGGGCGCCGGCCGCCCCGACGACGACGACGGCGGCCTGCCCGGCGAGCGCCTGCAGGCAGAGCAGCTCGGCGACGGGTCCGGTGACGCGGTCGCTGACCACGTTGCCGGCGGGGCCGACGGCGAGTAATCCGGTGCCGAGAAGCGCGGCTTCGAGGGCGATGGCGCCGCCGCGGTAGGCGTAGGGGTTGCGTTTGTCGTCGGGGGCGGCGCCGATGCGGACCTGGCCGGTGACGAGGTCGTGCCGGTAGCCGCGCCGGCCGAGGTCGCGGAGCCCCGAGGGGTGCGGGCAGGCGGCGGGCCCGTCGCGCCGTACGGAGTCGGCGAACGCCCGGAGCCGCTCGGGCCTCGCCCGTACGGACTCCCAGGCCCGCGCTATCCGCGCCAGATCGACGTCGTTCATCCCCCCACCCCGCGCGGCCCCCCCGAGCACCTCGGCCTCCCCCACCAACCCGGCAGCCCGCAACTCGGGCCACGCCACAGGATCTTCGGCTTCGGGGTCCTCCTGGTTCCGGTCCGGCTGCGGGGCGCTGAGCACGGGCTCCAGGAAGCGGGTCCACACCTCGCGCCACCGCCCCATGCGGCCGAAGACGTACACGAGCAGCAGGATGAACAGGCCGTAGTAGAGGTACCCGGCGGCGACCATCACGCCTGTGTCCCGCCAGGCGTCCAGGGTGATCCAGTCGAGTGGCCACAGCCATATGGTGATGACGCCGTTCCAGCAGAGCGACCACACGATCAACCCGCTGAGCAGCGCGAGCGCGGCGCCGCCGAGCAGTTGGCGGTCGGAGAGCCGGTCCGCCTCGTCGGACGGCCTCGGGACGTGGCCGAACCGCCAGATCCCGGGCCCTGCCGCCGGTCGCGGCGTGCGCATCCAGCGGACGAACGGGGGCTCCCACGCCTCGGCCCCGCCCTCCCCCGCTCCGGCCTCCGCACCCGGCGTCTCTCCCCGGGACTGCGGCGGCACCGCGGGGCCGATGGGCGGCTGCGTGGGCCACACGGGACGGCGGGGCCGATCCCCGTGCTCCGGTCCCGACTTCCGCGGCCCGCGTCGGCCGTCCTCGCCCATGTTCCGCTCTTTCCTTTCCGGGGCCCGGCCCTCGTTCCGGGGCCGGCCCTGACCTTGCGGCTCTGCGCCCCGCCCGCCGCCGACCGGCGACTCGGCGCCATCGCGCCCAACTTAGCGCGTGCCGCCCACCGACCCGGTGCCCGTCCGCGGCACGCGCCAACCGCTCCCGTGCGCTCACGTGCATCCCCGGAGTCACATATCCGCGCTCCGCATCGTCCTGAAGACATGAGAAACACCACCTCCGGGGGACCACGCCCATCGACCGCCCAGGCACATGCGCAAGGGAGGCGGTGAGCGTGGCGCACGACGACGCTCTCGCCCGGGACTTCGAGAACGAGCGGCCCCGGCTGCTACGGGTCGCCTACTCCACCACCGGCTCCCTCGCCGAGGCCGAGGACTGTGTGCAGGAGGCCTGGCTGCGGCTGCGCCGCGTGCCCGATCCCGGTGCGATACGCGACCTGCGCGGCTGGCTCACCACCGTCGTCGGCCGGCTCGCGCTCGACGCGCTCGGCAGCGCCCGCTCCCGGCGCGAGCGGTACGTGGGCACCTGGCTGCCCGAGCCGCTGGTGGAGCCGGCGGGGGTGGTCCCGGCCGACCCGGCGGAGCAGGTGACGCTCGACGAGTCGGTGAGCATGGCCCTGCTCGTCGTGCTGGACGAGCTGTCGCCCGCGCAGCGCACCGCCTTCCTCCTCCACGACGTCTTCGGCCTGCCCTTCGACCAGGTCGCCGAGGTGGTCGGCCGCACCCCGGCCGCCGTGCGCCAACTGGCCTCCCGCGCCCGGCGGCACGTCGAGCGGAACCGCCCGCACGAGCCCGCGCCCCGCGCGGAGCAGTGGCGGCTGGTGCACGCGTTCGCCGCCGCCTGCCGGGAGGGCGACCTGGAGGGGCTGGTGCGGCTGCTCGATCCGGAGGTGACGTGGCGCGGGGACGGCGGCGGGCTGGTCACGTCGCTGCCGGGGGTGGTGCGGGGTGCGGAGCAGGTGGCGTACGGGCTCGTCGCGTTCGGCCGCGCGCCGCTGCCGCCCGGCATGATGCGGGTGGTCACCGTCAACGGGGCCGCGGGGCTGGTGTGGTACGGGCCGGAGGGGGAGGTGTCGGTGGTGGCGTTCACGGTGGACGGGGGGCGGATCACGGCGATCGACGTGCAGCGCAATCCGGAGAAGCTGACGTCGGTCCGGTTCCCTGAGCCGTAGCCCGTACGCGGCGCGGTCCGCGAGGCGGTCCGCGGGGCAGGGCGTGGGCACGTACGCGGTGCGCGGGCGCCCTGGCCCGTGCGCGGGGCGCCCCCGGCCCGTACGCCGTACGCCCGCCCCCTCCCCTCCGCGCACCCCCGCGTTTCCGCAGCTCACCCGCCCCCTGTCCATCGTGGACAAAGCGACACGGCAGACCGCTCCCCCGCGTAGCATGCCCGCACCCGGCACCCGGCCCTAGCCTGCGGGGGAGAGCATCGTCGTCCGGACCCGGAGGAGATCCCCCATGACCAGCGCTTCCGCCACCGCAGGCGCCGCGCTCCCCCAGGAGCGGCGGCTTGTCACCCCGATCCCGGGGCCGAAGTCCCAGGAGCTGATGGCGCGCAAGAACGGCGCCGTGGCACAGGGCGTGGGCACCGTGATGCCCGTCTTCGCCGCCCGCGCCGCCGGCGGCGTCGTCGAGGACGTCGACGGCAACCGGCTCATCGACTTCGGCGCCGGCATCGCCGTCACGTCCGTCGGCAACAGCGCCGAGGCCGTCGTCCGCCGCGCGTCCGCGCAGCTCGCCGACTTCACGCACACCTGCATGATGGTCACCCCGTACGAGGGCTACGTGGAGGTCTGCGAGCAGCTCGCCGAGCTGACCCCCGGGGACCACGCCAAGAAGTCGGCGCTCTTCAACTCCGGCGCCGAGGCCGTGGAGAACGCCGTCAAGATCGCCCGTTCGTACACCGGCCGCCAGGCCGTCGTCGTCTTCGACCACGGCTACCACGGGCGGACGAACCTCACCATGGCGCTCACCGCCAAGGACATGCCGTACAAGCACGGCTTCGGCCCCTTCGCGCCGGAGATCTACCGCGTGCCCGTCGCCTACCCCTACCGCTGGCTGACCGGCCCCGAGAACTGCGCCGAGGAGGCCGCGGCGCAGGCCATGGACCTGATCAGCAAGCAGGTCGGCGCGGAGAACGTGGCGGCGATCGTCATCGAGCCGATCCTGGGCGAGGGCGGCTTCATCGTGCCGGCGCCCGGCTTCCTGCCGCGGATCGCGCAGTTCGCGAAGGACAACGGCATCGTCTTCGTCGCGGACGAGATCCAGTCCGGCTTCTGCCGTACGGGTCAGTGGTTCGCCTCCGAGGCGGAGGGTGTCGTCCCCGACCTCATCACCACGGCCAAGGGCATCGCCGGCGGGCTGCCGCTGGCCGCGGTCACCGGCCGCGCGGAGATCATGGACGCCCCGCACGTCGGCGGCCTCGGCGGCACGTACGGCGGCAACCCGGTGGCGTGCGCCGCCGCGCTCGGCGCCATCGAGACGATGCGCGAGCTGGACCTGAACGCACGGGCCCGGCGCATCGAGGAGATCATGAAGGGCCGGCTGACGGCGCTCAAGGAGAAGCACGACGCCATCGGCGAGGTGCGCGGCCGGGGTGCGATGCTGGCCATCGAGCTGGTCAAGCCGGGGACGAAGGACCCGGACCCGCAGCTCACGGCGGCGCTGGCCAAGGCGTGCCATGCGGAGGGGCTGCTGGTGCTGACCACCGGGACGTACGGGAACGTGATGCGCTTCCTGCCGCCGCTGGTGATCGGCGAGGACCTGCTGGCCGAAGGGCTGGACATTCTGGAAGGGGCGCTCTCGCGGAACGCGTGAGGCAGGCGGTACGGGCACGGCGCACCCCGCGCCGCTCGGCGGCGCGGGGTGCGGAACGGGCACGGCAGCCGGCACCGGGCCGCGAGCAGGGGCAGGAGCCGGCACCCGCGCCGCGGCGGTGGACCGCCGCGGCGTGGGCCGTTCTCGGCTGCGCCGTGCTGTACGGGCTGCTGGCCTGGCAGGTCGCGGTGGACGGGCCGGTGCGCGAGCTGGACGAGCGCACCGGCCCCGCGCTGTCGCGGCACGCCCCGCCGGGCGCGGAGCTGCTGGCCGACCTGGGCGGGGTGTGGGTGGCGCTGCCGGTGCTGGCGGCGGCGATGCTGTACGCGGTGTGGCGTACGCCGGTGCGCGCCCAGGCGGCGCCCGGGGGCGGGGAACGTACCGCGCACGCCCCCGCGGGCCGCGGCCCCCTCGGCACCCTTCGCCTCCTCGGTCTCCTGCACCCCCTCCTGCGCCGCGTCCCGGCCGCCGTGCGGGTCCCGCTGTTCGCCGGCGCCGCCGCCTTCACCGTGCTGCCCGCCGTCGTCCTGCCGCTGAAGTCCGCGCAGGCCCGGCCCGGTCCCAAGGGCCCGCTCGCCGACGACTACGCCGGTTTCTTCCCCTCCGGCCACTCCACCACCGCCGCCGTCGCGTACGGCGCCGTCGTGCTGCTCCTGCTGCCGCTGCTGCGCTCCCCCGCCGCCCGGCGGCTGCTGGTCGCCGCGGCGGGGACGGTGGTGCTCGGCGTGGGGGCGGGGCTGGTGTGGCGGGAGTACCACTGGCCGCTGGACGTGCTGGCGGGGTGGTCTCTGGCCGGGGTGCTGCTCGCCGGCTGCCGCTACGGAGCCGCCCGGCTCACGGCGTACGCCACGGCTCGCGTCATTCCCCACGGACCGGACCGTCTCCGCCGGCCGCGCCGCCCGTAGCATCCGGCGCGTCCGGCGCGTCCGGCGCGTCCGGCGCGTCCGCGAGGTGCGCGGCCGCCTCGTGCATCGCCAGCTCCAGCAGCACCGGATCCGTGAGCCGCCCGCTGCCGTCCGGCGGCACCAGCCACCGCACCGCACCGGTGGACCGCCCCGGGTAGGGCACCACGATCCACGTCCCTCGCCCCGCGCTGCGCACCCCCGTGCCGACCCACCGCGCGGCAGTCCCCGGCGGCACGAAGAACCCCAGCCGCGCGTCCGTCAGGTCCGCGAGCACCGGGCCCGGCCGGCCGGTGATCCGGGCGATCACGTCGAGCGTGGCCCGCCCCAGCTCACCCGGCAGGATCAGCACGTCCCACACGCGGCCGGCGGGCAGCAGCGACACCCCCAGCGGATTGCGCTCCCACTCCCACCGGCAGGTCTCGGGTTCTGAGGCCGCCGACACCAGCCACTCGACCGCGGATTCCGACCCCGCACCAGTCATCACGCTTCATTCCTCGTCTCCCCTCGCACCGGTCCTGCCAGACCGGTTGTCAGTGGGGAGAGGGGGCAGGGCCTCAGCTCTTATGCGGCTTGACGAAAATGGCCACGGTGGGGTGGATCAGCACGCTCAGCAGGGGCGTACGCCGGAGCGCACGGCGCGCGTGGCGGGTCTCAGGCGGGCCGCTCGCCGGTGCGGCCGTCGAGGTCCTTCCACCAGTACGCGTACTCGTAGGGCCCGCCCGGCGAGACCTCGAACTCGACCTCGCCCGTCCCGTCGTCGAGCACGAAGCGGTACATGGCGACCGCGACGCGGTCGTCGCCCAGGGTCAGCGGCAGCCCGTGGCCGCTCTCCTGCTCCAGGTTCCCGCCGTCGGAGCCGATGGGGTACGCGCTGACCTCGCTGTTCGCCAGGGTCGCCAGCTCGCCGGTGCGGTTCTCGACCCGGACCCACACGTCAAGGTGGCCGGCCCGGGCCCGTTCCGCGTGGAGGGTCACCTCCAGGCCGTCGTCGTACGAGATGGTCTCGCCGGCCTCGACCGCGCTGTCCGTCTCGGGCGAGACGGGGGCGAAGAAGTCGACCGCGAGGACGACGAGCAGGATGCTCATGCCGATACCGACGACCGCCGCGACACTGCCGAGCCAGATGCCCGACAGTCCGGACCCCCTGTTGCGCGCCTCGCCGCGCCGCACCCGGCGGAGGGTGACGATGCCGAAGCCGACGGCGAGGCCGCCGAGGATGACGGCGAGGGGGCTGAGGAGGAGCGTGGAGGAGAGCACGGCGCCGATGACCCCGAGGATCACCGCCGCGATCCCCGAGCCGTTGCGCGGCCCGGCGGGCGGCACCCAGGCGTAGGGGCCGGGGAGGTAGGGCTTCGGGCCGTACGGGCCGGGGTCGGCCCCCGGCTGCGGCCGCTGCCAGCCGGGCGCGAGGGGGACGGGCGGGCCGCCGTCGGGCGAGGGCGGAAGGGCGGTGCCGGGGGTGGCCGTGGGGTCCGTCCCCCCGCCCGCCGCGTGCTCCGCGGGGCCGGAAACCGGACCGTCCGCCACCCCCGCGCGCTCGTCCGCACCCGTACCGTCACCGGCGGGCACCTCGCCGCCCGCCTCCGCCCCGGCGGAATCCCCGGCGGGATCCCCCGTCTCCCGGCCCTCCTCCACGCGAAGCGCACCTTGCTCCGCCGCGTCGTCCCGCCGGTCGGTGTCCATGGGCTCAACTGTACGAGCCGCCCGTATCCCGTCGGACCGGCTCACCCCGCGCCGCCAGGCCACGGCAGCGTCCCCGACCGGTCCGCCATGACCTGCACGCTCGGCCCCTCCCGGCGGTCCGCGGGCTTCTCCTCCTCGTCGTCCCCGGAGAAGATCACGCCCGTCAGCGTCAGCACGATGACCACCGCCGCGACCGCGAACGCCACCGCGCCCGTCGCGATGCCGACGACCGCGTTGCGCCCGGCGGGGACCCCGTCGCGCCGGGCGCGGCTGCGCGCGGCCAGGCCGAGCACCAGCGCCGCGGGGCCGAGCAGCACCGAGAGGACGATGCCGTAGACCGTGGGCAGGAGCGTGACGCCGACGATGCCGCAGACCATCGCCTTCGTGCCCAGACCGGCCGGTCCCTGCCGCGCCCCGGCCGCGGCCGGCGCCGGTGGACTGCTCGCCGCCATGTCCGCTCCCTCCGCTGCCCGCGCGCCCCGCGCGCACGCGCGTTCGCACATGCTACGGAGCCGGGGCGGCGGCGTCAGTCCGTTGGCCTACGATGATGCGATGGCCGATCTCGACTCCTTCATCGCCGGTCTGCCCAAGGCCGAGCTCCATGTCCACCACGTGGGCTCCGCGTCGCCCCGCATCGTCGCCGAACTCGCCGCGCGGCACCCGGACTCCGCGGTGCCCGCGGACGCGGCCGCGCTCGCCGAGTTCTTCTCCTTCCGCGACTTCGCCCACTTCATCGAGATCTACCTGTCCGTCGTGGACCTCGTCCGCGACCCCGAAGACGTGCACCTGCTGACGTACGAGATCGCCCGCGACATGGCCCGGCAGCAGATCCGGTACGCGGAGCTGACCGTCACGCCGTACAGCTCCACGAGCCGCGGCATCCCGGACCGCGCCTTCCTCGACGCCCTGGAGGACGCCCGGCGCAGGGCCGAGGCCGAGCTGGGCGTCGTGCTGCGCTGGTGCTTCGACATCCCCGGCGAGGCGGGGCTCGCGGCGGCCGAGGAGACCGCGCGGATCGCGGTCGACATCGGCTGCGAAGGGCTCGTGGCCTTCGGCCTCGGCGGTCCCGAGATCGGCGTGCCGCGCGGGCAGTTCAAGCCGTATTTCGACCGGGCCATAGCGGCCGGGCTGCGCAGCGTCCCGCACGCGGGCGAGACGACCGGGCCGCAGACGGTCTGGGACGCGGTCACCGAGCTGCGCGCCGAGCGCATCGGGCACGGCACGAGCGCGGCGCAGGACCCGAAGCTGCTGGCGCACCTCGCGGAGGCGGGGATCGCGCTGGAGGTCTGCCCGACGTCCAACATCGCGACGAAGGCGGTCCCTTCGCTGGACGAGCACCCGCTGCGGCAGATCGTCGACGCGGGCGTCCTGGTGGCGCTGGGCAGCGACGACCCGCCGATGTTCGGTACGGACCTGAACACGGAGTACGGGGTCGCCGCCCGCCTCCTCGGCCTGGACGAGGCGGGGATAGCGGCGCTGGCGAAGAACTCGGTCACCGCGTCGTTCATGGAGCCGGCCGCGAAGGCGGCGCTGACGGCGGAGATCGACGCGTACCTCGCCGCCCGGCCCGCCACCCAGCCCGCCACGTGACGAGGGCCGCGCCCGCCGTGCTGGCCGTCGCCCACCGCGGCGATCCGTACGTCGTCCGCGAGAACACCCTCGGCTCGCTGCGCTCGGCGGTGGCCGCGGGCGCGGACGCGGTGGAGTTCGACGTCCGGCTGACCTGGGACGGCGTGCCGGTGCTGCTGCACGACCGCACGCTGCAGCGGCTGTGGGGGCAGGAGGTGAACCTGGCGTCGCTGACGTACGCCGAGGTCCAGGAGCGCTCCGAGGGCGGCATCCCGACGCTGCGCGAGGCGCTGAAGGTCATGGCGGACAGCCCGGGCGTCCGCTCGTTCATCGACCTGCCGGACCCGGCGGCGGCCGAACACGTCGTCGCCGAGGTGCTGGAGTGCGAGGCGGCGGCCCGTACGTACTACTGCGGCGGCACCGCGGCCCTGCTCACCATCCGCGCCGCGGACCCCGACGCCGAGATAGCGCTGACGTGCTCCTCGCCCGTCCCGTACCGTGCGGGCCTGCTGCGGCGCCTGCGCCCGCAGTGGCTCAACTACCGCTTCGGCCTCCTCGACGAGGCGACTGTCCGGGAGGACCACGAGGCGGGCTACAAGGTGTCGTGCTGGACGGTCGACTGGCCCCGCAACTGGCGCCGGCTGACGGCCATGGGCGTCGACGCCATCACCAGCAACCGCATCGCGGGCCTGCGCCGCCACCTCGGCTCCTGAGAAGCACCTCGACGGCGGGTGCCGCGTGGCAGGGGCTCGACTCCCCCGCCACGCGGCTCTCTTCCGCTCCCGTGCGCCGGCTGTCCAGGGCGGCGTACGGGCCTCAGCGGCCGGCTTCCGCCGGTACCGGGGTCTCGTCCCGCGCGGGCGGGATCTCGGGTGCGGCTTCCGGCTCCGGCTGCGGGGTGCCCGAGGCGGGGACGCGGCGGAGCAGCGTTGCCGACAGGACCCCCGCCGCGACCGCCAGGCCCGCCGCGACCGCCGCCGCCACGTTGAGGCCGCTGGCGAACGCCTCCTTCGCCGGCGTCAGTACCGCCTCGCCCAGCGCCGCCGGCAGGTTCTCCGCCGCGCTCAGCGCGCCCGGCAGGGTGTCGCGGGCGGCGGCGTCCGCGCCCTCGGGGACGTCGGCGGGAACCGCGTCCGCCATGTCGCCGCGGTAGACGGCGGTGCCGACGCTGCCCAGCAGGGCGATGCCCAGGGCCACGCCGAGGTCGCTGGCCGTGCTGTTGACCGCGGACGCGGCACCCGCCTTCTCCGGCGGGGCGGAGCCGATGACGAGGTTGGTGGCCAGGGCCATCACCGGCGCGATGCCCGGGTAGAGCAGGTAGAAGCCGGTGATCAGCAGCGGCAGCCCGCCCACGCTGTCGACCTGGGTGAGCACCACGTACCCCGCCGCGGACAGCAGGCTGCCCGCCGCCACGACGTACCCCGGGCGCACCCTGCGGGCGATCACCGGCGACAGCATCGAGACGATCACCAGCAGCACCGCCGCCGGGAGGATCCACAGCCCCGCCTCCAGCGGCGTCAGCTCCTCGACGAGCTGCAGGTACTGCGTGAAGAGCAGGTAGACGCCGCCGAGCGCGACCGCGCTGAGGAGGAAGACGGCCAGCGAGCCGCTGAAGGTACGGTCGCGGAACAGCCGCATGTCGAGCAGGGGGTCGGTCAGCCGGAGCTGCCGCCGTACGAACACGGTGGAGAGCACGACGCCGAGTACGAGGGCGACGATCGCGGTGGCGTTCACGCCGTGCGCCGCCATCTCCTTCACCCCGTAGACGATCGGCAGGATGGTGACCACCGACAGCGCCACGCTCGGCAGGTCGAGCCGCCCCGGCTGCGGTGCCCGGTACTCGGGCACCAGGAACGGCGCCGCGAGCAGCACCAGACCCATCACCGGCGCGCCCGCCAGCAGGGCGGCGCCCCACCAGAAGTTCTCCAGCAGCAGCCCGCCGACCAGCGGGCCGACGGCCACTCCGACGGACACGGACGCCGCCCACAGACCGATGGCGGTGGCGCGCTGCTTGGCCTCCTGGAACATGTTGCTGATCAGCGACAGCGTCGACGGCATCACCGCCGCCGCGCCCAGGCCCATCACGGCGCGCGCCGCGATGAGCATCTCCGCACTGGGCGCGAACGCGGCCAGCGCGGACGCCACGCCGAACGCCACGGCGCCGAAGAGGAGGATGCGGCGGCGGCCGATGCGGTCGCCGAGGGTGCCCATGGCGACGAGCAGGCCGGCCATCATGAAGCCGTAGATGTCGTTGATCCACAGCAGTTGGCCGCTGCTGGGTTCGAGGTCGGCGGCGATGTCGGGGGTGGCGAGGAACAGCACGGTCATCGTGACGAACAGCAGGATCGTCGGCGCGAGCAGCACCGCGAGGCCGAGCCACTGCCTGGGGCCGGCGCGCAGCACGGGGGCCTCCGGGGCGATTGCGGACATGATTCTTCTCGTTTCGGGGTTCGGGGACGGCGGGGATCAGAAGGGGTACGGGGTGTGGGCGCGAGCGGTACGCAAGGCGCGGGCCCACCAGATGAGTTCGTCGAGCGCGTGGTCGGGACAGTCGGTCTCGTGGACGGTCAGCGCGTGCGCCTCGGCGAGGTCGGCCCGCAGGGTGCGCAGAGCGCGTGCGGTCTCCTCTCCGGCGCGTACGTGCAGCGCCACCGGCCGCGCCTTGAACGCCTCGGCGCACCACACCAGCGCGCGCTGCAGCGGCCCGGCGGAGTGCTGCCCTGCGGGGTACGGTCCGGCGGGGTGCGGCCCGGCGGGGGCCGGGGCCACGACGACGAACCCGTCGGCCGCGTCCAGCCACGGCCGCAGTTCCCGTACGGCGGGCGGCTCCGGCGCGTGACCGGGCAGCACGCCGGGGCACGGCTCGGGCAGGCAGGCCGCCGCGAGGTCGATGAGGTCGACCTCCAGCCGGGCCCGCCGGCCCGCGAGACCGGCGAGCCGCCGGGCCTCGGCACCGGCCGCCCGGCCGGGCCCGAGACCGCCGAGGACGGTCAGCCGCAGCGTGACGTCCGTACTCATCCGGGGCCTCCTCCCACTCGCGGCGACGACGTGGACCACGGTGCGGCAGGGCGCTCCAGGTCTCCTTCGGATCCGCTTCAGATCCGCTGCGGATACGGTCCTGACCTGCGGCGACAAGGGCTGTCAGTGGGCTGGGTTACGGTGAACGCATGCGCTTCGGGGTGCTCGGTCCGCTGGCGGTGTGGACGGCCGGCGGCCAGGCGGTCCGCGTACCGGAGGTGAAGGTCCGCAGCCTCCTGGCCGACCTGCTGATCCACGCCGGCCGCGCCGTGCCCGCCGACCGGCTCGTGGACGACCTGTGGGGCGACACCCCGCCGGCGAACCCCGTCGGAGCGCTGCAGACCCGCGTCTCCCAGCTGCGCCGCGCACTGGAGGACGCCGAGCCCGGCGCCCGGGCGCTCGTCGTCTCCCGCCCGCCCGGCTACCTGCTGGACGTCGGCCCCGAGGCCACCGACACCGGCCGCTTCGCGGCCCTGACCGCCGCCGCCCGCCGCGCCGAAGGCCCCCGGGCACGCGCGGCGCTGCTCGCGGACGCGCTCGCGCTGTGGCGGGGCGAGGTGCTGGCGGACTTCGCCGACGAGGAGTTCGCGCGCGCCGAGATCGCCCGGCTCGACGAGCTGCGGCTGACGGCCCTCGAAGAGCAGGCCGAGGCCCGGCTCGAACTCGGCGAGCACGCGCTCCTCGCCGACGAGCTGGGCGACCTCGTCGCCCGCCACCCGCTGCGCGAACGGCTGCGCGCCGCCCAGTTGCGCGCGCTGTACCGCGCGGGGCGGCAGAGCGAGGCGCTGGCGAGCTACGGCCGGCTGCGCACGCAACTCGCGGAGGACCTGGGCCTGGATCCGGGCCCGGAGCTGGTCGCGCTGCACCAGTCGATCCTGGAGCAGGACGCGGCGCTCGGCCCGCCGGAGCGGGAAGAGACGGCGGTACGGGGGAACCTGCCGGCGCCGCACGGTGAGCTGATCGGCCGGGAGGAGTCGGTGGCGGCGGTCCGGGGGCTGCTGGCCACGGGCCGGCTGGTGACGCTGACGGGGCCGGGCGGGGTGGGCAAGACCCGGCTGGCACTGGAGACGGCCCGGGGGCTGCCGGGGGCGTTCCCCGACGGGGTGTGGCTGGTGGAGCTGTCGACGCTGGCGCCGCCCCGGCCCGCGGCGGCGCCGGAGGACGTCGCCCCCGACGCCGAGGAGGCGGCGGAGGTGGTGGCCGCGGCCCTGGGCGTACGGGACGAGACCGCCGGCGGCGGGCTGCTGACCGGCGCGGGCGGCGCGGCGCCGGCGGAGCGGCTGGCCGAGGCGCTGCGGACGAAGCGGACGCTGCTGGTCCTCGACAACTGCGAGCACGTCGTGGACGCGGTCGCCGCGCTCTGCGCCCGGCTCCTGGCCGCGGCACCGGGTGTGCACGTACTGGCGACGGGCCAGGAGCCGCTGGGCGTCGGCGGCGAACACCTGTGGCCGGTGGCCCCGTTGGACGTCCCGCCGCCGGTGGCGAGCGCGACCCCGGGGGAGGCGAACGCAGCTCCCACCGCGGCCATCGCGAGCGGCACCACACACCCGGCGCCCGTCCTCGCCCCGGGCCGGACCCCCGCGCCCGACCTCGCCGCCCTGCGCGCCTCCGGGGCCGTGCGGCTCTTCGTCGAGCGGGCGGCCGCGGTCGCCCCCGGCTTCGCCGTCGACGCGGGCAACGCCGCGGCCGTCGCGGCCGTCTGCCGCCGGCTCGACGGCATCCCCCTGGCCCTGGAGCTGGCCGCCACCCGCGTACGGGCCCTCGGGGTGCACGAGTTGGCAGCCCGGCTGGACGACCGGTTCCGGCTGCTGTCCGCCGGCCCCCGCGACGCGCCCGCCCGGCAGCGCACCCTGCGCGCGATGCTCGACTGGAGCTGGGAGCTGCTGACCGCCCCCGAGCAGGCGGTTCTCCGCCGCCTCTCCCTCCACGCGGACGGCTGCACGCTGCGCGCCGCCGAGGCGGTCTGCGCGGGCGACGGCATCGCCGAGGACGACGTGCTCGACCTCCTCGCCCGTCTCGTCGACCGCTCCCTGGTCATGACCACCCCGGGCGACGGCGTCGCCCCCGCGCGCTATCACCTGCTGGAGTCCGTCGCCGCCTACGGCCACGAACAGCTCTGCGAGGCCGGCGAGTTCCTTGCGGTACGCCGCCGCCACACCGCGTACTACGCCTCCCTCGCCGCCGAGGCCGAGCCCCAGTTGCGCGGCCCCGCCCAGCGCCAGTGGCTGCTGCGCCTCGACGCCGAGGCCGCCAACATGCGCGCGGCGCTGGAGGACGCGGTACGTACCGGCGCCGCGGTCACGGCGCTCGGCCTGGCCTGCGACCTGGCGTGGTACTGGGTGCTACGCGGCCGCCTCGGCGAGGGCCGCCGCTTCCTCACCACGGCCCTGACGACGCCGCCGGCGGCCGGCCCCGAGGCAGAGTCCGCGGCCCGCACCGCCGCCCTCACCTGGCGCGCCGCCATGACCCTCCGCCTTGGCGAGACCCTCACCCCCGACGCGCTGCCCGCCGTCCGCCCGCCGCAGCCCGGCACCCTCCCCGAACTGGCCGCCGGCGCCCGCGCGGACGCCTTCCTCGCCCTCACCCGGCTCGGCCTCGGCCCGCTGCCCGGCGGCGATGACCCGCTGACCCGCGCCGAGGAGGTCTTCCGCGCGCTCGGCGACCAGTGGGGCACCGCCGCGGTGTCCAGCACCATCGCCCGGCAGGCGGTGCTCCGCGGCGACCTGCCGGCGCTCGCGGAGTACGGGGAGCGCAGCATGGTGCTCTTCGCCGGACTCGGCGACCGCTGGGGCCAGTTGCACGCGACGTACGCGCTCGGTACGTACGCGGAGATCACCGGCGACTACGCGCAGGCCGCCCGGCTGCACCGCGAGGGCCTGCGGATGGCCGAGGACCTGGGACTGTGGTCGGAGGTGTCGGACAAGCTGTCGATGCTGGGCCGCGTCGCACTGCTCACGGGGGACCTCGTGCAGGCCGACGACCTCCACGGCCGGGCCGCGCGGCTGGCCGCCGAGCAGGGGTACGTGGTGGGCGAGGAGTTCGCGGGCATCGGCCTGGCGATGGGCGCCCGCCGGCAGGGCCGGCTGGCGGAGGCGGAGGCGCATCTGCGGCGCTGGCTGGACTGGGACCGGAAGATCGAGTCGGACGTGGGCACGGCCCTGATCCTCGCCGAGCTGGGCTTCGTCGCGGAGCTGGCCGGCGATCCGGAGCAGGCCCGCGCCCACCACCGCGAGAGCCTGGCCTCCGCCCGCCCCACCGGCGACCCCCGCGCCCTCGCCCTGGCCCTGGAGGGCCTGGCCGGCGCGGAGTCCCTGGCCGGCAACGCCGCCGGGGCCGCCCGCCTCCTCGGCAAGGCCGGAGCCCTCCGCATCTCCGCGGGCGCCCCCCTCCCCGAAGCCGAACGCACCGACACCGACCGCATCACCGCCCGCCTGCGCACGGAGCTGAGTCCGGCGGACCTGGCGACGGAGCTGACGAAGGGCGAGACGGCGGCCTGGGAAGACCTGCCGACCGGCGGGGCGTGAGCCGCGGCCGGGCTGCCGCGCGGCCGGGTCACGGGCCTGTGGCGCCCCGGGTCAGCCGCCGTCGCGGAGGGACCAGGGGGAGCCGTAGGCCGTCAGGAGGCCGAGAAAGGGTTTCGGCGGGAGGGCTTCCGGGCCGAGGACGCCCGTGGCCGTCCACTGGCCGGTGGCCAGGAGTTCCAGGGCTACCACCGGGTTGATGCCGGTCTGCCAGACGACCGCCTGGACGCCGTCGAGGGCCATCGTCTCCTCGTTGTCCGCCACGTGGTAGAGGTACGCCTCCCGCGGCCCGCCGTCCTTCGTGCCGCGGACCCACGTCCCCGCGCACGTCCTGCCGCGCATCCGGTCGCCGAGTGCCGCCGGGTCCGGGAGGCACGCGGCGACCACGTCCCGCGGCGAGACCTTCGCGTCGCCGACCGCGACCGGCGCGGTGCGGTCCAGGCCCAGCTTGTGCAGGGTCTTGAGGACGTCGATGAACTCCTCCCCCAGCCCGTACTTGAAGGTGACCCGCTTCGCGTCGATCCAGCGCGGCACGAGCAGCACCTCCTCGTGCTCGACGTTGACGCACTCCACCGGCCCGATGCCCGCGGGGAAGTCGAAGACCTCCGGTTCGCTGAAGGGCTCGGTGGTGTGCCAGCCGCGGTCGGCGTCCCAGATCACCGGAGGGTTGAGGCACTCCTCGATCGTCGTCCAGATGGAGAACGACGGCGCGAAGTCGTAGCCGTCCACGGTGAGGTTCGCGCCGTCGCGAACGCCGATCTCCTCGACGGTGTCGAAGAGTTCGTCGGCGGCGTAGCGGGCGAAGACGTCGGAGAGGCCGGGTTCGACGCCCATGCCGACGAGGGCGAGCCGGCCGGAGGTGGCCCAGCGGTCGGCGGCGGCGAACTGCTGGTCGCCGAGTTTCACACCGCACTCCTCGTACGGGCGGACGGGGTGCGGGCGGGACAGGGACATCGCCATGTCGACATAGGTGGCGGCGGTGTCGTACGCGGCCTCGAAGAGCGGCATGACGAAGCGGGGATCGGTGGCGTTCAGAAGCACGTCGCAGCGGTGGGTACGCAGCAGGGCGGCCACCGCCCTGCGGTCGCCGGCGTCCACCCGGGCCGCGGTGAACCGGGCGCCGGACGGCCCCGGGTGGGCGGCCCGTACGTGGGCGACCGCGGCTTCCGCGCGGCCGGCGTCGTAGTCCGCGACGACCATCGCCTCGAAGAAGTCGCGGCGCGCCGCGATCCGGGTGATCGCCGTGCCGACGCCGCCCGCGCCCACCAGCAAGATGCGCATCCGCCCACTCCCTGCTTCCGTCAACTGTCGAAGCCCATGCCCATGCGGTCCAGCGCCCTGAGCCACAGGTTCCGCCGCCCGCCGCCGGCGTCCGCCCGCGCCAGCGACCACCGGGTCAGCCCGATGCCCGCCCACGCCAGCGGCTCCGGCGGGAACGGCAGCGGCTTGCCGCGCACCATCCGCAGCTCCGTACGCTCCGTGTGCTCGCCCGCGAGCAGGTCGAGCATCACCTCGGCGCCGAAGCGGCTGGCGCCGACGCCGAGGCCGGTGTAGCCGGCGGCGTACGCGACGCGGCCGCCGTGCGCCGTGCCGAAGAAGGCGGCGAAGCGGGAGCAGGTGTCGATGGCGCCGCCCCAGCGGTGGGTGAAGCGGACGTCGGCGAGCTGCGGGAAGCAGCGGTGGAAGTGGCGGGCGAGCTTCAGATGGGTCTCGGGGCGCTGGTCGTACTCGGCGCGCACCGCGCCGCCGAAGTGGTGGACGGCGTCGTAGCCGCCCCACAGGATGCGGTGGTCGGCGGTGATGCGGAAGTAGTGGAACTGGTTGGCGCTGTCGGCGAGCCCCTGGCGGTGGTGCCAGCGCACGGCGTCGCGCTGTGCGGCGGTCAGCGGCTCGGTCATGAGCGCGTAGTCGTAGACGGGGGTGAGGTAGGGGCGGACCCGGCGGACCAGGTTCGGGAAGGCGTTGGTACCGAGCGCGACGTGCGGCGCGCGCACCCGCCCGTACGGGGTGCGCACCTCCATCGCGCCGCCGCCGCGCCCCCGCGCGCCCGGGGCGCCCGTGGGGCGGAGCGCCCCGCCCCCGCCGCCTCCTCCGCCGGCGGGGGCGAGGGCGAGACCCGGGGTGTGTTCGTAGATCCGTACGCCCGCCTCCAGGCACGCCCGCCTGAGGCCCCAGGCCAGCCGCGCCGGGTGGACCATGGCGACGCCGTCGCGGTCCCAGAGCCCGCCGAGGAAGGTCGGCGAGTCGACCTCCGCGCGTACCGCGTCCCGGTCCATCAGCAGCAGCCCCGCGCCGAGACCGCGGCGCGTCGCCTCCTCGGCGAACTCGCTCAGCTCGTCGAGCTGGTACGGCTCGGTGGCCACCGTGATCTCGCCGGTGCGCCGGAAGTCGCAGTCGATGCCGTACCGGTCGACCGCCGCGCCGATCGCGTCCAGGTTCTCCGCGCCCAGCCGCTCCAGCGTGCCGATCTCCCCGGGCCAGCGCTCCAGCCCGTTGCCGAGGCCGTGGGTGAGCGACGCGGCGCAGAAGCCGCCGTTGCGGCCGGAGGCGGCCCAGCCGCACTCGGCGGCCTCGATGAGGACGACGTCGCGGCCGGGGCCGCGCTCCTTGGCGAGCAGCGCCGTCCACAGACCGCTGTAGCCGCCGCCGACGACGAGCAGGTCGGCCTCCTCGGCGCCGGTGAGCGCGGGCAGCGCCGCGGGCCGGTCGGGGTCGTCGAGCCAGTACGGCCGCGGGGCGGCCGACGCCAGGGCGCGTGCGGGGTCCGTCACGCCCGTGACCTCCGCCGCGCCCCGACGACCTGCCCGGCCACCACCAGCGCCAGCGCGGCCACGAACATCGCCGTGCCGATGACGTTGACCTGCACCGGGATGCCGCGCTGCGACGCGCCCCAGACGTACATCGGGAACGTGACCGTGGAGGGTCCCGCGTTGAACTGCGTGATGATGAAGTCGTCCAGCGAGATCGCGAAGCTCAGCATCGCCCCGGCGGCGATCCCCGGCGCCGCCAGCGGCAGCGTGACGCGGAGGAACGTCTGCAGCGGCCCCGCGTACAGGTCCCGGGCCGCCTCCTCCAGCTTCGGGTCCATGCTCGCCACCCGCGCCTTGACCGCGACGACGACGAAGCTGAGGCAGAACATGATGTGCGCGATGAGGATGGTCGTCACGCCGAACTCGACGCGCATGTTGAGGAACAGGGTGCCCAGCGAGGCGGCCATGACCACCTCGGGCATCGCCATCGGCAGGAAGATCAGCGAGTTGCCCGCGGCCCGGCCGCGGAAGCGGTGCCGGGCGAGCGCGAAGGCCGCGAGGGTGCCGATGACGGTGGCGGCGACGGTCGCGGCGAGCGCGATCCGCAGGCTGAGGCCGACGGAGTCGCACATGCCGGCGACGCCGCAGGGATCGGTCCAGGCGTCGGTGGAGAACGACTGCCAGGTGTAGTTGTAGCGGCCCGCGGGGTCGTTGAAGGAGAAGACCAGCACGACGACGTTGGGCAGCAGCAGGTAGACCAGCGCGAGCGTGCCGGCGATGACGACGAGGTGGCGGCGGATCCAGCGCATCACACCAGCTCCTCGGTGCCGGCCCGGCGGATGTACACGGTGACCGTGATCAGGATGGCGGCCATCAGCAGGAACGACATCGCCGCGGCGGTGGGGTAGTCGAGCACGTTGAGGAACTGCTTCTGGATGGCGTTGCCGACCATCTGCTCCTTCGGCGAGCCGAGGAGCTGGGCGTTGATGTAGTCGCCGGAGGCGGGGATGAAGGTCAGCAGCGTGCCGGCGACGACGCCGGGCATCGACAGCGGGAAGGTGACCCGGCGGAAGACGGTCGGCGGGCGGGCGTAGAGGTCCTGCGCGGCCTCGTGCAGTCCCGGATCGATGCGCTCCAGCGAGGCGTAGAGCGGCAGGATCATGAACGGCAGGAAGTTGTACGTCAGTCCGCACACGACCGCGAGCGGGGTGGCGAGCAGCCGGTCGTCGGTGGTCAGGCCGAGGGTCGCGGTGACGTCGAGGACGTGCAGGGCGTCCAGGGCGCCGACGAGCGGGCCGTTGTCGGACAGGATCGTCTTCCACGCCAGCGTGCGGATGAGGAAGCTGGTGAAGAACGGGGCGATGACGAGGACGAGGAGAACCCCCCGCCAGCGCCCGGCGCGGAAGGCGATCATGTACGCGAGCGGGTAGCCGATGGCGAGACACAGGACGGTGGCCACGGCGGCGTAGCCGAAGGAGCGGGCGAAGTGCTCGGCGTACTGATCGAGCGCCTCGGTGTAGTTGGCCCACCGCCAGGTGACCTCGAAGCCCTCCTCGAAGGAGCCGGACTGCACGGAGGTCGAGGCCTGGTAGACCAGCGGGGCGGCGAAGAAGACCAGCAGCCACAGCGCGGCCGGCAGCAGCAGCCAGTATGGGGTGAGCCGGCGGCGCAGGGGCGGCGGTTCGGGCGCGTCGGGCTTCGCCTCCGGCGGGGCGGCGAGCGCGGTCACAGGGCCTCCTCGCCCGTACCCGCGTCAATATCCTGGTCGCCGTCCAGACCGAAGGTGTGCGCCGGGTTCCAGTGCAGGACCACCTCCGCGCCCCGTACGAGCCCGGGGTCGCGGTCGACGTTCTGCACGAACACCGACAGCTCGGGGCAGACGGGGCTGTCGACGACGTACTGCGTGGCGGCGCCCGTGAAGGAGGCGTCGACGACGGTGCCGGGTATCCGGTTGCGGCCGTCGGCGACGGCGCCGTTGACGGCGGCGTCGCGGTGGCTGAGGGAGATCTTCTCCGGCCGCATCCCGGCGAGTACCCGGGCTCCCACGGCGGTGGACCGGGCACGGCAGCGGGCCGCGGGCAGGACCAGCTTGACGTCACCGGCGGCGGACAGCAGCAGGTCCGCGCCGGCGGTGCCGGTTATCTCGGCGGCGATCAGGTTGGACTGGCCGAGGAAGTTGGCGACGAAGGAGCTGGCGGGATCCTCGTACAGCTCGACGGGCGCGCCGAGCTGCTCCACCCGGCCGGCGTTCATCACGGCGATGGTGTCGGCCATGGTCATGGCCTCCTCCTGGTCGTGCGTGACGTGCACGAACGTGATGCCGACCTCCGTCTGGATGCGCTTAAGCTCCAACTGCATCTGCCGGCGCAGCTTCAGGTCGAGGGCGCCCAGCGGCTCGTCGAGCAGCAGCACCTCGGGCCGGTTGACGACCGCGCGGGCCAGCGCCACCCGCTGCTGCTGGCCGCCGGAGAGCTGGTGCGGCTTGCGGCGCGCGAGAGGGCCCAGCTCGACCAGCTCCAGGGTCTGCTGGACGTCCTTGGCCACCGACCGGATGCCGCGGCGGCGCAGCCCGAAGGCGACGTTGTCGCGGACGTCGAGGTGGGGGAAGAGGGCGTAGCTCTGGAAGACGGTGTTGACCTTGCGCCGGTGCGGCGGCAGGGCGGTCACGTCCTCGTCGCCGAGGCGCACGGAGCCGGTGGTGGGCTGCTCCAGGCCGGCGATCATCCGCAGGGTGGTGGTCTTGCCGCAGCCCGAGGCGCCCAGGAGCGCGAAGAACGAGCCCCGGGGGACGGTGAGGTCCAGGGGGTGTACGGCGGTGACGTCGCCGAACTTCTTGCTGATCCCGGTGAGCGTGACGCCCGCCCGCTGCTCCGCCACCGCGCTCACGCCCCGATCACCTTGGACCACTTGTCCTGATACGCGGTCTCCTTGTCGTCGTTCATCGACATGAAGACCTGGCCTTTGTCGATCATCTGCCGGTCGGGGAAGATCAGCGGGTAGTCGGCGAGCGAGGCGTCGATCTTCTTCATCTCGGCGCGGGCGCCGACGACGGGGCAGATGTAGTTGACCCAGGCCGCCAGCTCGGCGGCGACGTCGGGCCGGTAGTAGTAGTCGATCAGCTTCTCGGCGTTGGTCTTGTGCCGGGCCCGGGCGGGGACGAGCAGGTCGTCGGTGGCGTAGAGATAGCCCTTGCCGGGGATCACGAACTCGATGTCGTCGGTGTCGAGCTGGAGCTGGACGATGTCGCCGGCCCAGGCCAGGCACGCGGCGATGTCGCCCTTGACCAGCTCCTCGGTGTAGTCGTTGCCGGTGAAGCGGCGGAGCTGGTCGTCGTCCACGGCCTTCTGGACCCGGGCGAGGGCGGCGTCGAAGTCGTCGTCGGTGAACTTCGTCGGCGACTTGCCCATGTCGATGAGCGTCATGCCGATGGTGTCCTGCATCTCGGTGAGCAGCGACACCTTGCCCTTGAGCGAGTCGTCCTCCAGCAACTGCGCGACGGAGGAGACCTCGCGGCCCCCGGTGGCCTTCTTGTTGTACGCCACGACCGTGGCCAGCCCCGCCCACGGCATCGTGAACTGCCGCCCGGGGTCGTGCGCGGCGTTGCGGAAGCGCGGTTCGAGGTTGACGTTGGCGTGCGGCAGGTTGCGCGGGTCCAGGCGCTGCGCCCAGCCGTGCCGGATGAGCCGGCCGGCCATGAAGTCCGACAGGCACACCAGGTCGCGGCCGGTGTCCTGGCCGGCGGCGAGCTGCGGCTTGATACGGCCGAAGAACTCGACGTTGTCGTTGACGTCCTCGGTGTACGTCACGCGGATGCCGCTGCGCTCCTGGAAGCGCTCCAGGGTGGGGCGGACGTTCTCGTTCTCGTCGTCGACGTCGATGTACAGCGGCCAGTTGGAGAAGGCGAGTTCCTTCTCCTGCTTCGAGTAGTCCCTGGCCGCGGCGGCTTCGCCGTCCGGGCCGCCGCTGTCGGCGGCCGGGATGCCGCACGCGCCGAGCGCCGGCAGCGCGGCGGCCCCGGCCAGCGCGCCGCCCGCGGCGAGCAGCCGGCGCCGGGACATCGCGGCCCGGCCGCTGGTCAGGCTGCGCTCCCAGGCCCTCGCTACGGGTTCGGGGAGTGAGGCGAACGGATCCATGGGGGTCGGCCTTCCTCGGGGACGGGCCAGTGGGCTGCGGGCGCGTGGTGCGGGTGCGGTGCCGGGCCGCACGAGCGGTGGGCGGCGGGCGTACGCGGGCGCCGGGCGGCTCAGGGGGTGAACACGGTGCGGTGCCACTCCTTGCGCGCGGTCCCGGTGATGTCCTGCATCACGTGCTTGATCTGGGTGTACTCCTCGAAGGAGTACGCGGACATGTCCTTGCCGAACCCGGAGGCCTTGTAACCCCCGTGCGGCATCTCGCTGACGATCGGGATGTGGTCGTTGAGCCACACGCAGCCGGCCCGGATCTCCCGGGCGGCACGCGCGGTGCGGTAGACGTCGCGGCTCCACGCGGAGGCGGCGAGGCCGTAGGGGGTGTCGTTGGCGAGTGCGATGCCCTCGTCGTCGGCGTCGAAGGGCAGCACGGTGAGCACGGGCCCGAAGACCTCGCTCTGCACGATCTCGCTGTCCTGCGCGGCACCGGTGACAAGGGTGGGTGCGTAGTACGCGCCCTTCAGGTCCGGTGCCCGGCCGCCGGTGACGACGCGGGCGCCGGCGGCGCGGGCCCGGTCGACGAAGGCGGCGACGCGGTCGCGCTGGGCGTACGAGACGAGGGGGCCGAGGTCGGTCGCGGGGTCGAAGGGGTCGCCGAGCCGGACCCGGGCCATGAGCGCGGCGACGCCGTCGACGAAGGCGTCGTACAGCGGGCGCTGGACGTAGGCGCGGGTGGCGGCGGTGCAGTCCTGGCCGGTGTTGATGAGGGCGCCGGCGACGGCGCCGTGCACGGCGGCCTCTCGGTCGGCGTCGTCGAAGACGACGAAGGGGGCCTTGCCGCCCAGCTCCAGATGCAGCCGCTTGACGCCGGCGCCCGCCGCGGCGGCGAGGGCCGCGACGCGGCGGCCGACGGCGGTGGAGCCGGTGAACGAGGTCATCGCCACGTCGGGGTGCGCGACGAGGTGTTCGCCGGCGTCGGCCCCGGCGCCGCAGACGACGTTGACCACCCCGGCCGGGATCCCCGCATCGACGGTGGCCTGGGCGAACATCAGCGAGGTCAGCGGCGTCAGCTCGCTGGGCTTCAGCACGATGGCGTTCCCGGCGGCGACGGCCGGCAGCACCTTCCAGGCGGCCATCTGCAGCGGGTAGTTCCACGGCGCGACGGAGCCGACGACGCCGACGGGCTCGCGGCGGATCGCCGAGGTGTGGTCGGCGCTGTACTCCGCGGCGGCCCTGCCCTCCGGCAGCCGGGCGGCGCCCGCGAAGAACGCGGCGTTGTCGACGGTGCCGGGGACGTCGAACTCCGTGCTGAGCCGGATCGGCTTGCCGCACTGCAGCGACTCGGCGTACGCGAACTCCTCCGCCCGCTCCGCGAGCAGCCCCGCGAGCCGGTGCAGCGCGTCGGAGCGCTCTCCGGGGGTCGCGGCGCCCCAGCCGGGCTGAGCCGCGACGGCCGCGGCGACGGCGGCGTCGACGTCGGCCGGGCCGGCGAGTTCGTACCGCAGGACCTCATCGCCGGTGGCCGGGTCCGTGACGCTCTGCGCGCGTCCGGACGTGCCGGCGACCAGGCGGCCGGCGACGAACTGCGCGCCGGGGGCGAAGCGTGCCGCCGCTTCGAGGCGAGGGGCCATCGAACCACTCCGGATGTCGTTTCGGCCGGGGTTGATGGCTGATCATGACAGGAGGTGCTATATCCGGCAAGGGATTCCGTCGTCTTCATTTGGAGAAGCGACGGAATCAGTCTTCCCAGGTGTCCTCGGTCACCATCGTCCAGTCCAGACAGCGGCGCTGGAAGTCCGCCTCCTCCCCGAGCCGCACCAGTTGATCCATCCCGTACGCGCGCACCGGCCGCGCCATCCGCACCGGCCGCTCCGCCGCCCCGGCCTGCGCCCGGGCGCCGCCGCCCCGGTGCCGTACGGCGAGGACGCCCTGGCGCAGCAGTGCGCGGAAGACGGCGGGCAGCGCGTCAGGCGGCAGCCGCTCGTCGGCGCAGACCTCGGCGGCGTCCGGGAGGCGAAACGTTCCTGGAAAAACGCTGCAGCGGGCCCACAGCAACTGCTCGGCGGGCGTGAGCAGGCGGTGCGTCCAGCGCAGCGAGGCCCGCAGCGAGCGCTGTCTGGCCGGCCACCGGGGGCCCTCGACGGCCAGGTCGAGGCAGCCGGCGGGGCGGGAGATGCGCTCCAGCAGCCGGTCGGGGCAGTGCCGGGCGAGCTGGGAGGCGGCGATCCTGGCCGCCAGCGGCAGGCCCTCCAGCAGGGCGCAGGTGGCGCGCAGTGCCTCGCGGTCGGCGTCGTCGTCGAGCATCGCGTGCGGCGCCAGACTCTCCAGCAGCGCTACGGAATCGGCGGGCGCCAGCGGCTCCAGCCGCAGGGTCGCCCCGCGCGGCCAGGTGTGCCGCCGCGCAACGCCGCCGACGGCCCCTGCTCCGGCTCCGGCCCCGGTGGCCGCGGCACCCGCGGCTCCGGCTCCGGTCGCGCACGCCGCCCCCGCGGCGCCGCCCAGCGGCACCCGGCTCGTGGCCACCACCCGCAGCCCCGTCCGCTGTCGCAGCAGCACCTCCAGACCGTCCACCACCGCCCCGGCGACGTGCTCGCAGGTGTCCACGAGCAGCACCGCCGCCCGCCGCCCGCTGTCCGGCAGCCGCCGCGCCGCCTCCGCCAGCCTTCGGTGCACGGCCGCCGCCTCGCGCACCGGCGCCATGTCGACGCGCAGCACCTCGGGTGCGGAACGCCCGCGGCCGAGGCGGCCGATCGCCTCGGCCGCGAGCGCGCTCTTGCCGACCCCGCCGGGTCCGGTCACCGTCACCAGCCGCGTATCACGTAAGAGTTCCCCGAGGCGTGCGGTGTCCGCCCGGCGCCCGATCAGCGTCATGTGGCCGTGCCCATCGTCGTCCAGGCTGGTCTTCAGCGTCTGTGCGGAGATCAGCCTGCCCCGCGAAACGGCCGCGGACATCGGTAGCCCGCGCGGATCGGTATACGTATCCGCGCGGGCCGGGGCCGCGGTCTACCTAGGTAGGTGTGCGGGAGGCGCGCTCAGAGCGCGGTCATCACGTGCTTGATCCGGGTGTAGTCGTCGAAGCCGTACGACGAGAGGTCCTTGCCGTAGCCGGACTTCTTGAACCCGCCGTGCGGCATCTCGGCGACCAGCGGAATGTGGGTGTTGATCCACACGCAGCCGAAGTCCAGCGCCTTCGACAGCCGCATCGCGCGGCCGTGGTCCTTGGTCCACACCGAGGAGGCCAGCGCGTACTGCACGCCGTTGGCGAAGGCGAGGGCCTGGTCCTCGTCGGTGAAGGACTGCACGGTGATGACGGGGCCGAAGACCTCGTTCTGGATGATCTCGTCGTCCTGCCGGAGCCCGGAGACGACGGTCGCGGCGTAGTAGTAGCCCTTGTCGCCGATCCGCCGGCCGCCGGCCTCGACGCGCGCGTGCGCCGGGAGCCGGTCGACGAAGCCGGCGACGCGCTCCAGTTGCGCGGCGTTGTTCAGCGGCCCGTAGAGCGCGTCCGCCTCGCCGGGGCCGGTCTTGGTCTCCGCGGCGGCCTTCGCGAGGGCCGAGACGAACTCGTCGTGGACGGACTCGTGGACGAGCACCCGGGTGGCGGCGGTGCAGTCCTGGCCGGCGTTGAAGTAGCCCGCCACGGCGATGTCCTCGACGGCCTTGGCGAGGTCGGCGTCGTCGAAGACGATGACCGGCGCCTTGCCGCCCAGCTCCAGGTGCACCCGCTTGAGGTCCTTGGCCGCGCTGCCGGCGACCTCCATGCCGGCCCGGACCGAGCCGGTGATGGAGGCCATGGCGGGAGTGGAGTGCTCGACCATCAGCCGGCCGGTGTCCCGGTCGCCGCAGACGACGTTGAAGACGCCCCTGGGCAGGACGCCGCCCATGATCTCGGCGAGCAGCACGGTGGCGGCGGGGGTGGTGTCGGAGGGCTTGAGGACCACCGTGTTGCCCGCGGCCAGCGCGGGGGCGAACTTCCAGATCGCCATCATCACGGGGTAGTTCCAGGGCGTGACCTGGGCGCAGACGCCGATCGGCTCACGCCGTACGTACGAGGTGAGCCCGTCCATGTACTCGCCGGCGGACCTGCCCTCCAGCATGCGGGCCGCGCCGGCGAAGAACCGGATCTGGTCCAGCATCGCCGGCAGCTCCTCCTCGCGGGTGAGCTCCAGGGGCTTGCCGGTGTCCTTGCACTCGGTCTCCAGCAGCTCGTCCGCCCGCGCCTCCAGGGCGTCGGCGATCTTCAGCAGCGCCAGCTGCCTGGCCCCGGGGGTGGCGTCGCGCCAGCCGGGGAACGCGGCAGCCGCGGCCTGCATGGCCGCGTCGACGTCGGCGGCGCCGGACAGGGGCGCGGTCGCGTAGACCTCCTCGGTGGCCGGGTCGACGACGTCCATGGTCCGGCCATCGGCGGCGTCCCGGAATTCTCCGTTGATGTAGTTGCGCAGACGGCGCGGTTCGCTGGTCACTGCGACCCTCCAGTAGTCGGTCCGCTGATGCGCCCCACCCTAACGGCGGGAGATTTGCCCGTCACGGGGCGCCTGAACAGGAAGACTTTCGTCGCCGCCCGCGGCCTCGCCGGCGCGGCCACATTCCCGTCCTCGTACGAGATTGACAGCTCAAGCATCACGGAACAAGCGAATCCATCGCTTGTACGCCATTCATCCACGGATTCAGTTTCCGAGCCCCTTGCGGCGGGCTCCGGCGCTCGGGCAGAGTGACAGCGTGGCCACACATGACAAGAAGCAGGCGGGCTCGGCACTGGACGAGGTCTCGCTGAAGATCGTCGAGCAGTTGCAGCAGGACGGCCGCCGCTCGTACGCCGCGATAGGAAAGGCCGTCGGCCTGTCCGAGGCGGCCGTGCGCCAGCGGGTGCAGAAGCTGCTGGAGCAGGGCGTCATGCAGATCGTCGCCGTCACCGACCCGCTGACGGTCGGCTTCATGAGACAGGCGATGATCGGCGTCACCGTCGACGGCGACGTCGAGCCGGTCGCGGACGCGCTGGCCGGCCTCGACGAGGTCGACTACGTGGTGGTGACCGCCGGCTCCTTCGACCTGCTCGCCGAAGTCGTCTGCCACGACGACGCCCACCTGCTGGAGCTCATCAACAAGCGGATCCGGGCGCTGCCCGGCGTCCGCGCCACCGAGAGCTTCGTGTACCTGAAGCTGCGCAAGCAGACCTACTCGTGGGGAACCTGATAACCGTGAGCAAGGACAGCACCGCCGCATCCGGCGCCACCCCCTCGGCCACCTCCAAGGCCGCGTACGACCACCTGTGGATGCACTTCACCAGGATGTCGTCGTACGAGAACGCCCCCGTGCCCACCATCGTCCGCGGCGACGGCGCCTACATCTACGACGAGACGGGCAAGCGCTACCTCGACGGCCTCGCCGGCCTGTTCGTGGTGCAGGCGGGACACGGCCGCACCGAGCTGGCCGAGGCCGCCGCCAAGCAGGCCGCGGAGCTGGCGTACTTCCCGATCTGGTCCTACGCCCACCCCAAGGCCGTCGAACTCGCCGAGCGGCTCGCGACCGCCGCCCCCGGCGACCTGAACAAGGTGTTCTTCTCCACCGGCGGCGGCGAGGCGGTCGAGACCGCCTGGAAGCTGGCCAAGCAGTACTTCAAGCTCACCGGCCGGCCCGGCAAGTACAAGGTGATCTCCCGCGCCGTCGCCTACCACGGCACCCCGCAGGGCGCCCTGTCCATCACCGGCCTGCCGGGGCTCAAGGCCCCTTTCGAGCCGCTGGTCCCCGGCGCGCACAAGGTCGCGAACACCAACATCTACCGCGCGCCCGTGCACGGGGACGACCCGGAGGCGTTCGGCCGCTGGGCCGCCGACCAGATCGAGCAGCAGATCCTCTTCGAGGGCCCCGAGACGGTCGCCGCGGTCTTCCTGGAGCCGGTGCAGAACGCCGGCGGCTGCTTCCCGCCGCCGCCCGGGTACTTCGCGCGGGTGCGGGAGATCTGCGACACGTACGACGTGCTGCTCGTCTCCGACGAGGTCATCTGCGCCTTCGGCCGGCTGGGCCACATGTTCGGCTGCGAGAAGTTCGGCTACGTGCCGGACCTCATCACCTGCGCCAAGGGCCTGACCTCCGGCTACTCGCCGCTCGCCGCCTGCCTGGTCTCCGACCGCGTCGCCGAGCCCTTCTACGCCGGCGGCAACACCTTCCCGCACGGCTACACCTTCGGCGGCCACCCCGTCTCCTGCGCGGTCGCGCTCGCCAACCTCGACATCTTCGAGCGCGAGGACCTCAACGGCCACGTACGCGCCAACGAGGAGGCCTTCCACGCCACCCTGCGCCGGCTGCTCGACCTGCCGATCGTCGGCGACGTGCGCGGCAGCGGCTTCTTCTACGGCATCGAGCTGGTGAAGGACAAGGCCACCAAGGAGACCTTCACCGCCGAGGAGACCGAGCGGGTGCTCTACGGCTTCCTCTCCAAGGCGCTCTTCGAGAACGGTCTGTACTGCCGCGCCGACGACCGCGGCGACCCGGTGGTGCAGCTCGCCCCGCCGCTCGTCGCCGACCAGGCGGTCTTCGACGAGGCGGAGCAGATCCTGCGGGGGGTCCTCACCGACGCCTGGGCGCAGCTCTGACACTGCCCGTCCCGGTGCCCGCGCCGGGCGGTCCGTCCGTACGAGCGGACCCCCCGGCGCGCCGCCCGCCGCCTCACCTGCGGTTCCGCCGCCCCTTCCTAGGGTGCGAGTGACCGGAGCCCCGCCGTCCTCGTTCCACCACCGTGGGGACGCAAGGGGACCCAGGGAAAGAGGTGTGCGATGACCGCGACGACCACTCGGACCGCCCCACCCGACAACGACGTGCTGTGGGCCCGCTCCTTGCACTACGCCCACGGCGGCACCCCGGCGCTCGCCGGGGTCTCCCTGGGCGTCGCACCGGGCGAGATCCTCGCCGTCACCGGGCCGCGCGGCAGCGGCAAGACGACCCTGCTGAAGTGCCTGTCCGGGCAACTGCTGCCCCAGCAGGGCGAGGTGTGGTTCAACAGCGGCCCCGTACACACCCTGTCCACCGGCGCGCGCGAGCGGCTGCGCCGGGACCGCTTCGGCTGGATCGGCACCCGCCCCGAGCTGGTCCCGGAGCTGACCTGCTGGGAGAACGCGGCGCTGCCGCTGCTGCTGGCCGGCGAGACGCACCGCGCGGCCCGGCGCACGGCGATGGAGTGGCTGGAGCGCCTCGACGCGGGCGACATCGCGCGCTGCCGGCCCGCACTGCTGCCGCAGGAGCAGCGCCAGCGCATCGCCATCGCCCGCGCGCTGGTCGCCGGGCCCGACGTGGTCTTCGCCGACGAGCCCACCGCGCCGCTGCGGCGGGCGGAGGGGGCGCAGGCGCTGCGCACGCTCGTCGCGGCGGCGCGCTCGCACGGGATGAGCGTCGTGCTCACCGGGCCCGAGGGCGACGCCGCTGTCACGGGGTCGGCGGACCGGACGTTCCCTTTGGTCGACGGGCGCCGGGCGAGCGGATCGCGTACGGCTGCGGCGGAGGTCGCGGGATACCGGGACGGGGGTACGGACGCGAGGGCGGCGGGTCCCGCGGGGGGTCCGGCGGGGGCGACGGAGAACTCGGAGGACTCGTGCTCAGTCTCCGCCTAGCCCGCGGCTCCCACCCGCTGGTCCTGCTGCGCCGGCTGCTCGTGGCGTGCGCCTCGGCCGGCGTCGGCTTCCTGCTGCTGACCGCCCTGGGCACCGCCTCACCCGAGCAACTGCTGTGGTGCGCGGCGCCGCTGGCGGCCACCGTCCAGTTCGCGGTGGCCGTGGCCCGCACCGACCCCCACGCCAAGCCGTCGCAGGCGTTGTCCTCGGCGGGCTTCGGCCCGGCCGCGGCGCCGGCGGTCGCCGCGGTGACGACGGCGGTGTCGTGCCTGCTGGGCAGCGCACTGGCGCTGCTGTTCTTCCTGCACCTGCGCGGCGAGCTGTCGGGCTTGCCGTTCGACGGCGCCGCCGCCGCGCTCCTCGGCGCCGGCGGCCCCCTGCCCGTCGTCGGATCGCTCACGCTGCTCGCCTGCGTGCCGGCGCTGGCCGCGGCGGCGAGCGCGCTGAGTCTGCGGCCGCGGCGTACGGCGGCCCAGGGCTCCGCCGCGGCGGCGGCCCGGCTGCGGGCCCGGCGCGAGGCGGCGGACGCGACCGGCATGGCGTGGACCGCGCCGCGGCACGGCGGCGACGACCCGCCGGTCCCCGCGGACCTGCCGTGGGGCACCGCCCTGGCGACGACGGGCCTGGCCCTCGGCGCGTACGCGGGCAGCTTCGCGAGCGCCGGCGACGACGCGGCGCTGAAGCTGCCGCTGCCCGGCGGCTCCGGCGACGCGGCGCCCGCGGTCGTCGCGAGCTGGGCGCTGATCGCGGCCGGCCTGATCCTCGCGGGCCCCGGCATCGTGCACCTGTGCGGCCGGCTGCTGTGCGCGCTGCGCCCGGGTGCGCTGCGGCTGCTCGCCGGGCGGGTGCTCCAGCAGGAGGCCCGCCGGGTGGGCCGCCCGCTGGGCGCGCTGTGCGCGGTGGCGACGGGCGGGGTGCTGTGCACGCTGGTGTGGCCGGACGGCGACGACGCCCGGTCGCTGGGCCCGTTGACGGTGCTGGGCGCGGCTCTGGTGGTGGGCTGCGCGCTGGCGACGGTGTGCATGGCGGCACTGGAGTCCACACGCGCACGCGCCCACACCACGACGGCCCTCCTGCGCCTGGGCGCCTCTCCCCGGCTCCTGCGCCGCGCGGCCCTGCTCCGCACGACGATCGTCCTGACGGTCTTCGCCCCCCTGGCCGTGGCTCTGGGCGAACTGGCGTCGCTGCCGCTGCGCTGAAGCCTGCCCCGTCACTCGTGGCGTGTGCGTGTGGGGCTGAACGCGGAGGTGGTCACCGACCGCAGCAGGCAGAGCAGGCCCGGCAGTTCAAGGCTTGAGGAGTTGCTGGAAATCGGTGACGTGCGTCCCATGACGCACGTTCGATCCCTCCAGGACAGCCGCCTTCAGGATCTCCAGGTCTACCTCCTCCCTGCGACGGGGGGAGGCTACCCCGGGCGTGTGCTCGTAGTTCCACGCGATGACGTCGAGGAACACCGGGGCCTTCAGTTTCCAGCCGCTGGACAGCAGCGCCTGCGAAAGGGCGGGATAGGGGGTGTGCTGCGGATTGCCGAGCCAGTCGCGCAGATCGGACTCCGCGACACTGAAGTCCACGCCGATGCCTCCCAGCACATGAAGGGTCTCCGCAGGAGACATCTCGGCCGGCGCCGGTGTGGCCGGCGGCAACGGACGTCCGTCCGGCGGCGTGTGCGGGTTGTAGCCGTTGGTGCGGAAGATACAGAAGATCCGCGGCTCACCCGCCCGATAGGGGCCGAGGCGCTGGACGTGGACCTCGCCCGTTGTATCGGTGATGTCGAACTTGAGGTGCAGGTCGTCTTCGCGCGGGTAGTTGTTGTCGTAGACCCACAGCTTGACCTCCTGACCACTCTGCTCGTAGGCGTAGGCGAGCACCTGGTGGTTCTCGCCGATGTCGAGCGAGTCCGTCTGGATCAGCCCGATCGGGGAGAGCCTTCCCGCATCGATGTCGTCCCGGATACGGGGCCACTCGTCCCGGTAGGTCACCCAGGAGCGCCCACGGGCCAGACCCGCGACTTGAATAACGCCCTCATCGCCGTTGGGATAGTGCGGCGATGAGTAGCCCAGCCACCGGTGCCCGGAGCCGGTGATATCGAAGCTGTCGAGCAGCCGGTCTCTGATGAACTGGAAAAGAGGGTCGGCTTCGGAATCGGGCGACGTGGTCGTGGCAGGCGGCAGCTTGCCGGCGGCGAAGTAGTCCATGGCACCGAACGTCATGCCGCCGCACATTCCGGCGCGGGCCTCCGTGATCGGGAGCCAGTTGTCATCGACACGGGCGATTTCCAGCAGCTCGGCGGCGTCCCCGCCGAGCTGGTCGAGCAGTCGATTCCAGAGGAAGCCCACGGTCATCGCGGGGAGACCGGCATTCCAGCGGTTGGAGAACTGGAAGCCGTTGACCGACGGGGTGAAGTGGGGAACCCGACGGCGCGCGGTCTCCCGGAATCGAATGGTGAGCCGCGCCTCGTGACCCTGGCCGCCACTGTACGCCACTTCGAACCCCGGCGGCGCCCATACGTGAAACGTATTGCCGTACTGCGACTCGATGAGAGGGCTGTTGAAGTGGACGTACAACTGCCGTGCCGGGTCACCGTCCACGTGGTAATACACTCTGCCCTCGGTACCGCTTGTCGGTTCGAGGAACAAGTCTCCTTCGGCTCGCCATTCCGCGACGGCACCGGGGGCGATGGGGTTGGCCCGAGAGGGCTGCCACGGATCGGTCCACTCGCCTGATTCCAACTCGTCCTTGGCCCAGACGAGGGGAACAGACGAATCATTGCGGATCTCCACCGCCATGCGTATGCGTGACACCGTGATCACCTCTCTTCAGGGTCATCCGGACGCGGATGCCTCATGCGCCCGCCATACGTCCGTATTGCCATGACCCGATTGCTCCGCCGACGCTTCCGGCCTCGCGATTCGATCTCTTCCGTGCCGATGAGCGCGGCCGGTCAGCGGCGCTCGCCCCCACCTGCCTGCCATAGGCGTCTTCCCGTGCGGAGCCATGTCACTTACAGATTCCGACGACGGTTGCGGCGGTGCAACTCGGGGCCGCGGCGATGGCGCCGCGTGCGGAAACCGCCGGTGCCGTCGTCCCGTTGAGCCCTCGTCCGGATCCTGCCGGCCCGGAAGGCCCGGGCGGCCATCCACGGCGGCGGCCGCATCCCCTGATCGCCCATCGTGACGGCGCGTGTCGGGAGTCGGCCCCGGGATCCAGCCCGCGGCAGATGCTCTCACCCGGTTGCCGCACTCCGGTGGCGCCCGATCACACCCTGCCGTGTTCTGACATATACCAGCGACATAGTCACTGCGCCGTGATTTCGTCCTGAATCCCGCGTCCTGAGGTTCGCACATTCCCATTCGATATGCCAATGGCATATTTCTATGCAGGAAAGGCACACACGCATGGTTGAGCGCCCAGACCCGGAGAACTCGGAGCCGTCGGCCAAGGGCGAGGAGCCCGCTCCGCCCCCCGGAGACAAGCCGAGCACACCGGATCAGACGGACACGCCCGAACCGGCGTCGCCGTCGGCGGAGCACCAGCCCGGCATGCTCGTCCCGCCGCCAGGGGTCACCCTCGACAAACCGCTGGCCGTCGCGCCCGCGGGTCAGGCGATCAGGTACCCGCAACTGGGCCCCGCGGACTTGCCGGCTGCCACGCCGTTGCCGGCGATGGTGCCCGACCCCTTCGACCCCTCGGCGACCATCGACCTGACGGCGGCGCCGCCCCCCAACTTCAATCTGGTGGACGGCACGGTCGCCATCGCGACCGACCCGCAGATGCCCTTCGTCCTCTTCAAGGGCCACAACCCGAACACCTGGTTCTACGCGCCGCGCTGGGGGCGGATCGCCAAGAACCCGAACGGCGAGCCGGCCTTCCTCGTGACGAAGAAGGTCAGGAACAACCCCGACGGCAGCAAGACCACCCTGGGCGGCATCCTCAGCTTCATGGTCGAGCTGGTCGTGGAACTGCCCGGCGAGGGCCAGCGCCAGCAGTGGACCAACCTGATCAAGACGCTCTACAACATCAACCCCACCGGAGGCGCCTTCACCTTCCAGCCGCTGCGGCTCAGCCCGGGGAAGATGGACGTCTTCGGCCTGGACATGTACGCCAAACCGGGGCAGCAGCTCAAAGGAGTGGAAGTCGGCTCCTCCTCCTCGATCGGCTTCGCGATCGAGTTGACTCCGGACGGGGCCGATCACTTCGCGGCGATGCTCGGGGCCAGTCCCGCTCCGTACCCGCCGCAGGTGGCCATCATGTTCACCTACCGCTACCAGTACTTGATCCCGCAGTGCCAGATCAAGGCCACCGGCTTCAAGAAGAAGGCGTACGACTACTTCTCGTGGAACGCCAAGGCGCGGGCCAGCTACTTCGGCCTGGTCAACGGGTCCTTCGACTACCAGAGGGTGCGCGCCGACCTCCGCCAGCAGCATGCACTCGACGTCAGCGTCATCGGTCAGCCGCCCACCGGCGTCGATCTGACGAAGCTGCTCGACGCCATCTTCGACCAGTACGTGAAGCTTGAGGTGGGCCAGTGGATCCAGCCGGACCCGAAGCCCGTCGAGGCGTCGGCACCCGGCGGCTTCTTCGGCGGCGTCTCGGTGGCCATGAAGAGTGTCTCCCTCTCCGACACCGCGCAGTTCGACCAGACACTCACCTTCACGGGCATCGGCGAGAACATCCACCAGGTTTCCTTCAACTTCGAGCAGCAGCTGGGCGCGTTCGACCCCCGCAAGCACCTGTTCGTCGAAGAGGACGACATCAAGCTCCCCTTCAAGGTGCTCCTCTCCAACAGCTCCATGGTCAAGCGGATGGTTCCCTCCGCCAGCTACACGACGCCGACCGGGCCGAGGATGGTGCACTGCCCCGCCGTCAGCGGTGAGGAGGGCGGCGAGACCTCGGGCATCATCCAGTACACGCCTCCGCACGCGCCCACGTCGGCGCAACTCGAAGTGCTGGTCGACTTCAAGCCGCCGCACGTCGGCTACAAGTACAGGGAGACCTTGCCGATCTCCGACACGGGCGCCGGCTTCGCGTTCTACCCCGAGGTATGGGTCCAGCGCACACAGTTGATCTTCACGGACGCCGCCTACGTCGCCGACCCGAACTCCAAGGCGCTGTTCAAGTGGGAGTGGACACCGCCGACCCGTCCGAACGAACCGCCGCGTCCCAAGATGGCGGGGCACACCCTGGTGTCGGTCGACGCCGGCGGCAACGTCAGCAACCTGCCGACACACGACATCCTCTTCCCGTTCCATCCCAATGACTGGACCGGCGAGAGCACCCCGAAGGTCCAGTACAAGCTGCAAGGGCTGACCGGCGACTGGCGCGGCAAGAACGCCTCCGGCACGATCTCGCTCTTCGAGACGGCCATGTCCGTGGGATTCGACGGCACCGTGGCCTTGGGTGAGCCGGCTATTCCGGCCGGGCTGCTGGAGGCGACCCTCCGTGACCCCGCCTATCGCCAGCGGCTGACGGCCACCTACGGCACGCCTCCGCATCCCACCGCGCCCACTCCGGCGCAGGGCAGCGGGGCGGGGACGGCGCCGGGCAGCGGCTTCGTCCTTCCCAGCCAGCCGGGCCAGCCCGGGCAGCCCCCGGCGCCCGGACAGTCCGCCGCCGGCCCGGCGACGCGCGCACCGTACCCGCTCGGCTTCACGCCCGACCTGCAGCACGGCGAACTCAGCCTGTGGGGGCGCGAGCTGAAGGCACAAGCCAGCTACACCCACGCCCAGAGCGCCAACCTGGCCATGGGGGCGCCGACCGCCGTGGCCGGCAACTTCGACTTCCGCAACATCAACGGGTACAACTACATCTCCCCCGTGAAAGCCCAGGGCAACTGCGGTAGCTGCGTTTCCTTCGGGGCGACCGCCGCCGTCGAGGGCGCGCTGAAGCGGTACCATCCGGACCGGAACCCCGACTTCTCCGAGGCTCACCTGTTCTTCTGCCACGCGCGTGCCGAGGGCCGGACCTGCGGCAACTACGGTGAGTCGAACGGCGGCTGGTGGCCGGAACGAGCTCTCGCGTGGTGGCGCGACGTCGGCGTGGTGGACGAGGGCTGCTTCCCCTACGTGGGCCCGGCGACGACGTCGCACCCCACCCCCGGCTGCACGAAATGCGGGGATGCGGCCGGCCGCCTCACACGGATCGACAACTACTATGCGCTCAACAACGCCCAGCAGATGAAGTCCTGGCTTTCGGTGGGGCAGTACTCCCCCCTGGTCACGGGATTCACCGTCTACCAGGACTTCTTCGACTTCTTCGCGGCCAACACCCAGCCGTCGGCCGTCTACCGGGTCAGCAGTTCCCCGGGCACGAACTGGGGCGGCCACTGCGTCTGCGTGATCGGCTACAGCGATGACGAGCGGGCATGGATCTGCAAGAACAGTTGGGGCCCCCACTGGGGAGCCTCCGGGTTCTTCAAGATCGGCTATGGACAGGCGGGCATCGATTACCAGATGTTCGGCGTCGGGGTCCACTGACCCCACACCCCCTCCACCTCCCAAGGGACGAAGACGTGCCTGACGTAAAGGTCGACCACACGGACGACGGAAAGACGATCACCCTCCACTTCGATGACGTGCTCGTCGTCACGCTGCCCGTCAACATGCTCACCGGTCTGAAGTGGAAAGTCGCCTCGTACGACCAGAAGAACCTCGGCTGCCCCGAGGTGGTCGTGAGGCCGCCGAAGTCCGGCGGAGGTATGGGGGCAGGCGGCACCGTGGCCGTCTTCCGGTTCCCGGTCAGGGCCCAGGCCCCGGCGTCGTCGAGGCTCGTCCTCGAACTGCGCCAGGGCCACGGCCAGGGACCGGTACAACAGACGTTCGCGATCGGCCTGCGCATCAAGGAGTGAGGAACGTGATGATCACCGCCTCATCGGGAGCAGGTGTTCTTCGGGGCAACCGCAGGTTCGACCTGGAGGCGGGGATCGAAGCCACCGGCATGGGACGGGCCGACGTCTGGTGGCGGCAGGCGGCAGGCGGTCGCCGCGAACTCATGCCCCTCCTCGGCGCCCGCGTGTGTGCGCTGGGCGCCGTGGCGTACGAGCCGCTCGGCTACCAGCAACTCGCGGCGCTCACCTACCACGACGAGGGCATCCCCGGAGGCCCTCAGGGCACGAACACGCTCGTGCCGGGAAGCGTGGTCGCGGTCCGCACCCGTTCCGGGAAGCTGGTGAAGGTGCAGGTCCAGTCCTACGGTCAGGACCTGCACCTCCGCTGGCAGGGCTGCCCTCCGCCGACCCGGTTCAAAACGCTGAAAGTCGTGGTCGGCAGCGCGCCCGAGTGGCTCGTTTCGCGGTACGTGGTCGACTGCGTCTACGAGAGCCCCGACTCCTCGATGCATCCGTGCGGCACGGGTGCATTCGGCGCCGGCGGCGGTGTCGTGGAAGACCGGATCTCGGACGAGTGGGGCGGTTTCCCCGCCGCCGCGCGCGTCACCGTCTCGGTCGACTTCCAGCCCGGCACCGGGCTCCACGGTGCCGTGACCCGCCTCGAACCCGAGGTCGGCCCCTCCGGGGTGTCGCTCCTGTACGAGCCCGAGCAGGAGATCAAGAAGATCAAGCTCGTGTTCGACCTCACGCCGCGGGCCAAGTCCCAGGACTATCTGCTGCTCCGCTGGCTGTACCGCTCGGGCAGCTCCGCCGGTTCGGGGAGCCAGCGCACCCTGACCGGTGCGGACCTCCGGGAGAACGTCGCGCAGCACGAGCTGGCGTTTCCGCCGGACGGGTCATCGACCGCTGCCGTCGACCTGACCGTCGACGGCGTGTACCAGGGGGCAGAACTCGTCCAGTTCAAGCAGCGCGTCTCGCTGCCCGCTTCGGCGCTCGCCTTCCGGTTCAGAAAGCAGGGCGCCGGTCCCCGGTATCGCCTCGAAGCCTTCTGAACGGATAGTCACGCATGCGTGTCGAGCCACTGGCGGTACTGCGCCCGGGACTTCGCCGGAACCCCCGACGGCCACGGCCAGTCCAGCGCCTCACCACGACGGAACGCGAAGGTGGCAGGGGCCGCACCGACGCTCAACAGGTCACAGACCACTGGGGCGAACTCGCGTCCGACGCGGCAGAACTCCACCCTGCCCTCGTAGATCCCGGCGAGCAGGCGGTAGCGCTCCCGCAACCGCCTGCAGGACCAGCAGCTCGAAGAGTCCGCGAACCAGATGCTCAACCGGTCCATCTGGATGGTCCCGTAGAACGTCTCCGCGTCCGACACGTCGTAAAGGCCCGCGGCCCGCTGCTCTGTCGTGCTCATGTTTCCATCCTCGCCGCAACCAGCCGGACACGCATGTCCGGTCGTCCGACACCGAAGGAGCACCCGTGAACCCCTGTGACGACTACGCGGCGGTCCAGACGGCCGCCGGCACCGCCTGGCTGCCCGTCTGCTCGGGCACGGACACCTCCTGTGAACTGCGCAGGGGACACAAGAGCCCCGGGGTCCTCGCCCTGCAGGTGAGCCTCAACCAGTGCTACGGCCAGGACCTTGCGGAGGACGGTGACTTCGGCACCGTGACGGAAGCGGCGCTCAAGCGCGTGCAGGCGCGGGTGGGCACCACCGTCGACGGTCTCTACGGACCGTTCACCCGGGACGCGATGCTGCATGCGGGCACCTGGGGAGACGAGAGGATCCGCTACGACGGCCCCGGCGGATCCTGACACCGCGGCGGGCCCTCCCCCGCGCGGGGGAGGGCCCGTCCCCCCTGCGAGCGCCCGCGGTTGGCTCGGGCGCGTGACGACCCGGGGACCGTGCGCTGCCTAGCCTCCCCGCATGACGACGTACGCAGACTCCCCCGCCCGGCGCATCCTCGCCGCCCTGCTCGGGCTGCTGGTGCTCGCGACGCAGGTCGCGTGCGGGGCGGACCGTGACCGGGACCGCGACGTGCGGGACGACGGCGCCACCGGGATGCGCACGCACGGGCGCGCCGACGACCCCGCCGCCCCCGCCGTGGAGAAGTACCTCGACGAGGTGTGGCCGAAGGACGCCCCCGGCACCGTCGTCGCCGCCCGCGGCGGCACGTCCGTGACCTGTTCCGGCCGCGGGCCCGCCGATCCCGGGACCGGCGGGCGCGCCCGCTGCGACACCGTGTACGACATCGCGTCGATGACCAAGCAGTTCACCGCCGCCGCCATCGTCAAGCTCCAGACCGAGGGCAGGCTGCGCGTCGCCGACCCCCTCTCCCGCCACCTCGACGGCGTACCCGCCGACAAGCGCGGCATCACCCTGCACCACCTCCTCACCCACACCGCCGGACTGCCCGAGTCCCTCGGCGACGACTACGACCCCGTCTCCCGCACCGCGTTGGTCTTTGCCGCCTTCGCCACCCCGCTCCGGTCGCCGCCCGGCGAGCGCCACGCGTACTCCAACACCGGCTACAGCCTCCTCGCCGCCGTCGTGGAGGAGGCGTCCGGCACCGACTACGAGTCGTACCTCGCCGGCCACCTCTTCCGCCCCGCCGGCATGACCGACACCGGCTACGTCCTCCCCGGCTGGGACCCGGACCGCATCGCCGTCGAGTACGACCGCAAGGGCCGCCCGCAGGGCAAGCCGATGGACCACCCCTGGGCCGACGACGGCCCGTACTGGCACCTCCGCGGCAACGGCGGCATGCTCTCCACCGCCCGCGACATGCTCCGCTGGCACCGCGCCCTCCTCGGCGACCGCGTCCTTCCCGAGCAGGCGAAGAAGCTGCTGTTCACGCGGTACGTCCCCGAAGGCGGCGGCGCCGGGTCCTTCTACGGCTACGGCTGGAGCCTGCTCGACCTCGACGGCGCCCCCCTCGCCACCCACGACGGCGGCAACGACTGGACCTCGGGACGCGTCGCCCGCTTCCTGGACGACGGCACGCTGGTGTTCTGGATCAGCAACGCCGCCACCCGCGCGGGCGGGTGGGATCTCCCGGCCCTGGACCGGGAGTTGACGACCGGAATCGCCGAACGGGTGCGCGAGCGCGCCTAGGGTGGGGCGCATGCCGCACTCCCCCTTCGAGATCGAGTCACTCGCCGAGTTCGACGCCGCCGTCGCCTCCGGCTCCATCAGCGGGTTCCGCGTGCAGTCCGTCGATCTGACGGACCGCACGCGGCTGCTGCTCACCGCCGACGTGCACGGCGCGGTGTTCCTCGGCTGCCCGATGGCCGAGGAGGCGGCGCACCGCGTGCAGCGCGACGGCGCGCTGGTCTTCCCCGTCGTGCCGGATCTGCCCTTCGATCCGTACCGGGGCGCGCTCTACACCCCGGACGAGCTGTTCGCGGGCCTGGCGCGCGGCTACGAACGGACGCCGGACGCCCGCTCGTACGCCTGGTTCCAGCGCACCCGCGCCGAGCACGACATATTCGCCGCCGTCATCCGCGGCATGCACGACGAGTCGATGTCCAACGCGCTGGACGAGCGGCTGCGCGCCGGCCGTCCCGTCGTCGGCGTCATGGGCGGGCACGCGCTGGAGCGCGGCGGCGAGGACTACGCGGGCGCGGCGCGGCTGGGCCGGGCGCTGGTGCGCGCCGGGTTCGACGTGGCCACCGGCGGCGGTCCCGGCGCGATGGAGGCGGCCAACCTGGGCGCGTACGCGGCGGAGTTCGGCGACGCGATGCTGGAGGAGGCGGTGCGGATGCTGGGCAAGGCGCCGTCGTTCACGCCCTCGGTGGCCCAGTGGGCGGAGGCGGCGTTCGCGGTACGGGAGCGGTGGCCGGGCGGCGGCGACTCGATCGGCATCCCCACCTGGTTCTACGGCCACGAGCCGCCGAACGCCTTCGCGGGGCACATCGCGAAGTACTTCGCGAACGCGCTGCGCGAGGACGGGCTGCTGGCCCGCAGCACCGCGGGCGTGGTGTTCCTGCCGGGCGCGGCGGGCACGGTGCAGGAGATCTTCGACGCGGCGACGCCCAACTACTACGAGTCGCGCGGCGAGCCCCGGCCGATGGTGCTGGTGGGCCGCGACCACTGGTCGGCACGGCTGCCGGCGTGGCAGTTGCTGTCGGCGCTGGCGTCGGGCAGGCCGATGGCGCCGCGGATCGCGCTGGTCGACACGGTGGCCGAGGCCCCGGAGGCGCTGCTGCGACTCGGGGCGGCGGAGTAGGCCCGGGGAGTAGGCCCGGGGTGCGGCCCCCCGCCGGGCGGAGCGCAGCGCGGAGGAGATCGAGGGCGTAGCCGAGCGGGCCCGGGACGCAGCCCAGGGAGGACCCGGGGACACAGGCCCGCGGAATTCCGGGGCCCAGCCCAGGGCTCAGCCCCGAGGCGCAGCCCCGGGGATCCGGAGCACGACCGCGAGCGGTGCCGGCCCAGGGGGTCCGGGGCGCAGCCCCGGTTCGGGGAGGGGCGGGGTGGGGGACGCCCGCCCGCGAGCAGCGGCACGGCCAGGGCAGCCCACCGGGCGCCGCGGCGGTACCGTACACTGAAAAACCTGGACAGATGTCCAGCTAGTTTTCCCGGGATAGGGAAGGGCGGACGATGACCTACGTGCTGCTGATCGGTGCCATCCTCAGCGAGGTGACCGCGACCGTCTCGCTACGGCTCTCGGAGGGCTTCTCGAAGATCCTCCCGTCGATCGTCGTCGTCCTCGGGTACCTCACCGCCTTCACCCTCCTCAGCCTGGTGCTCAAGCGCGGCATGTCCATCGGCATCGCCTACGGCATCTGGGCCGCCGCCGGCGTCGCGCTGGTGGCGCTGATCGGCGCGGCGTTCCTCGGCGACGGGCTCACGGGGGTGCAGATCGGCGGGCTGGTGCTGGTGGCCGCGGGCGTCGTCGCGCTGGAGGCCGGCGGTGCGCACTGAGCCCGGCGCCGTGGACGGGCGCGTACAGCGCGGGCAGGAGCGGCGGCGGCTGCTGCTCGCGGCCACGGTCCGCGTCATCGGCCGCGGCGGCGTCGCCGCCGTGACGCACCGGGCCGTCGCCGCCGAGGCGGGCGTGCCCAAGTCGGTGGCCACGTACCACTTCCCGGCCGTCGCCGACCTGCTGGCCGCCGCGCTCAGTGACAGCGTCGACGCCTACGCGACCGCGCTGGCCGGCGCGCTGCCCGAGTCGTACGGCACCGCCGATCTGGGGCGGTACCTGGCGGCGTATCTGGACGAGCACGGCGCGCGCTGCGCCGCGGAGTTCGACCTGTACCTCTACGCCGCCCGCCACCCCGAACTGCGCCCCGTCCTGGGCCGCTGGCACGACCTGCTGGCCGAGATCGCCGGCCGGTTCACCGCCGATCCGGTCGCCATCGCCGCGTTCTCGGCCGCGCTCGACGGGCTCAGCCTGCAGTCGCTGCTGCGCGACGAGCCGCTGACCGCAGCCGAGATCCAGCGGGTCGTCGACCACGTACTGCACCGCCGCTGAGCCGCGGCGGTGCGGCCGGGCTCACCTGCCCCCGGCCTCCCGCCACTCCTGGCCGAGCAGCGCCCAGACCTCCAGGTCGTGCCGCTCGCCGGCCATCTCGAACAGGCTGCGCAGCGTGCCCTCGTGGCTCATGCCCAGACGCTTGGCGACCGCGATGCTGGCCTTGTTCGCCGGGTCGACCAGCCACTCCACGCGGGACAGGCCGCGCACGTCCACCGCCCACTCGATCATCCGGCGGGAGGCCTCGGTGACCAGCCCCCGGCCCTGCGCCTCGGGCGCCAGCCAGGCGCCCAGCTCGCAGGAGCCCTGCTCGGGGCTGAAGAGCCGGTAGATCATGCCGCCGACCAGCTCGCCGTCCAGCCGGATGGCGAACATCCGGCCGGTGTCGCGGGCCTGCTTGTCGGCGTACGCCTGGAGGAAGCGGCGGGCGGTCTCCTCGTCGGTGACGTCGTGCGCCCAGGGCAGCCACGGCTCCAGGTGCGCCCGGTTGCGGTCGGTGAACGCGGCGAGCTCCGCGGCCTGCCACGGCTCCAGCGTGGTCAGTTCCGCGCCTTCGGCCAGGGGTGTGCTCAGCATCGGTGCGGCTCTTTTCTCGGTCACGGGGTGGGTGGCAGCGGCAGCGGAAGCCCGGGCAGCCCGTCGATGCTGGCCGCGATGTGCTCCTTCTTGCGGAAGTACGCGTCCAGCCCGGCGTCGTCCTCCCGTGCGAAGCGCCGGCCGTGCAGGTCGCGGTCGGCTTCGTAGGTCATGAAAGGCACAGCGTAGCCGCAGGTGTCGCGGATCAGTTCGGCGGTCACGACGACGACCGCCCGCAGTCCGTGCCGGGACGGGTCGACGGCGGGGAAGTGCCCGAGCAGGGCGGGGAAGCGGGGGTCGTCGCGGAAGACGGCCTCACCGCTGCCGTGCACCCGCACGATGTTCGGCGGGCCCTCGAAGGCGCACCACATCAGCGTGATCCTGCCGTTCTCCCGCAGGTGCGCGACGGTCTCGGCGTTGCTGCCGGCGAAGTCGAGGTACGCCACGGTGCGCTCGTCGAGGACGGCGAACGAGCCCGTCAGCCCCTTCGGCGAGAGGTTCACGGTGCCGTCCGCCGCCAGCGGCGCGGTCGCCGTGAAGAACATGTGCTGCGCCTCGATGAAGGCGCGCAGCCGGCCGTCGATGCGTTCGTAGGTTTTCCCCATGCGCCGAGTGTGGGGCGCGGTACGGCCGCGGCGCGCGGAGTTTCGCAGTGCGAGACCGCGTACCGCGTCCCGCGGCGTCACCGTGCCACGGCGCCGCGCGTCGTCACAGCCGTGTGATCACCGTACGGGTGAACTCCTCGGTGCTCGCCGAGCCCCCCAGGTCCGGGGTGCGGACGTCGGTGCCGGCGAGCGTCGCGGCGATGGCGCCGACCACCTCCGCACCGGCCCGCTCGTGGCCGAGGTGGTCGAGCATCAGCGCCGCCGACCAGATGGCGCCGATCGGATCGGCGATCCCGCGCCCCGCGATGTCCGGCGCGGAGCCGTGCACCGGCTCGAACATCGAGGGGTAGGTGCCCTCGGGGTTGAGGTTCGCCGACGGGGCGATGCCGATGGAGCCGGCGACGGCGGCGGTGAGGTCGCTGAGGATGTCGCCGAAGAGATTGGAGGCGACGATCACGTCGAACCGCCCGGGGTCGAGGACGACCTTGGCGCACAGCGCGTCGATGTGCTCCTGGTCCCACGCCACCTTCGGGTGCTCCGCGGCCCGTTCGCGCACCATCTCGTCCCAGAACGGCATGGTGTGCACGATGCCGTTGGACTTGGTCGCCGAGGTGAGCCGGCCGGTGCGGCGGCCGGCGAGGCCGAAGGCGTAGTCCAGGACGCGGGTGACACCGGCCCGGGTGAAGACCGCCTCCTGCACGGCCATCTCCTCCGGGAAGCCGCGGTGCAGCCGGCCGCCGATCTCGCTGTACTCGCCCTCGGTGTTCTCGCGCACCACGACCAGGTCGACGTCGCCGGGCCGGGCGCCGCGCAGCGGGCTCTCCATGCCCTCGAAGACCCGCACGGGCCGGAGGTTCACATACTGCCGGAAGGCCCGGCGGATGGGGATGAGCAGTCCCCACAGGGAGATGTGGTCCGGCACGTCCGGCGCGCCCACGGCGCCCAGGAACACCGCGTCGTACGCGCGCAGCCGCTCGATGCCGTCCTCCGGCATCATCGCGCCTTCGCGCTGGTAGCGGGCGCAGGACCAGTCGAGGCGGGTGTACGCGAACTCCACTCCGTGCCGCCGTCCGACGGCGTCCAGCACCTCCAGCGCGGCGGGCGTGACCTCCTGCCCGATGCCGTCGCCGGGGATGACCGCGATCCGATGTGTTGTCATGACCCCTTCCCCTCAGCCGAGTTGTGCCCCACCTTACGGAGCAGCCCTGAATGTAAGCCAGAGCACGGTTATCCGGAGGGGACGATGAAGTCCGACGCCACGGCGCCACGTACCAGGACCGACGTCGAGCAGGCACTGCTCGGCCATGCGACGTACCGCAGCCTCGGTGAGCAGAGACTCTCGCCGCAGGAGGAGAAGTTCGAACGGGGGCGGCGGACCACCGGGTTCTGGCTGGCCCCGCTGGTCTCCGTCATTTTTCTCGCGCTTCCGCTGGACATGGCGTCGAGCCAGCAGACGCTGGCCGGCATCCTGCTCGGCGTCATCGTGCTGTGGGTCACCGAGCCCGTGCCGATCCCGGTGGGCGGGCTCATAGGCGTCGGCGCGATCGTCGTCCTCGGCGTGGTGCCGCCGGACGACGCGCTGGCGCCCTTCGGCTCCTCCACGATCTTCACCTTCATCGGCGCGTTCATCCTCGCCCAGGCGATGCTCAAGCACGGCGTGGCCCGGCGGTTCGCGTTCTGGATCCTGGGCCTGCCAGGCGTGGGCCGCTCGACGTTCCGGCTGATCGCCGCCTTCGGTGTGATCACCTGCCTGCTGTCGGCGTTCGTCTCCAACACCGCGACGGTGGCGATGCTGCTGCCCACCGCGCTCGGGATCCTCACCGTGATCGCCAAGATGCTCCAGGACCGCGGCCTGGTGGAGCAGGACTTCGACCCCACGCGGCTGCGCATCGGGGCCGCACTGGTGCTCATGCTCGCCTACGGCGCCAGCGTCGGCGGCCTGCTCACCCCGGTCGGCAGCCCGCCGAACCTCATCGGCCGCGGCCTCATCGAGGAGGCCACCGGCGAGAAGATCTCCTTCGCCGAGTGGACGGCAACCGCGCTGCCGCTGTGCGCCTGCATGTTCGTGATCCTCGTCATCGTCCTGCTGCTGCTCAACAAACCGGAGATCCGGCGGATCGAGGGCGTGGAGGAGTACGTACGCGACCAGCGCGCCGCGCTCGGCACGTTCTCGCGGGCGGAGTGGAACACGCTGATCGCCTTCGGCATCACCGTGGCGCTGTGGATCACCCCGGGCATCGTCGCGCTCGCCGTGGGCACCGAGGCGTCCGCGTACACCACCGTCAGCGACCGGCTCGACGAGGGCATCGTGGCCGTGCTCGGCGCCGCGCTGCTGTTCATCCTGCCGACGAACTGGGCGCGCCGCGAGTCCACCCTCAACTGGAGCGACGCGGCCCGCATCGACTGGGGCACGATCCTGCTCTTCGGCACCGGCATCATCTTCGGCTCGCTGCTCGCCGACACCGGCCTGGCCGAGACCATCGGCAAGGAGTCCAACGACCTGCTCGGCTTCTCCAGCGTCTTCACCATCACGGTCTTCGCGGCGGTGCTGGCGGTGATCGTCTCGGAGACGACGAGCAACACGGCCTCCGCGGCGGTGGTGGTGCCCATCATCATCCCGATCGCGATGGCCGCCGAGGTCGATCCCTTCGTCCCGGCGCTGGCCGCGACCTTCGCCGCGTCCTTCGGCTTCATGCTGCCGGTCTCGACGCCGCAGAACGCCATCGCCTACGGCTCCGGCGTCGTGCCGATCACCACGATGATCCGCTCCGGCGCGGGCTTCGACGTCCTCGGCGTGATCCTGATCATCCTGGGGCTGCCGCTGATGGTCGCGGTCACCGGCATCGGCTAGCGGGGCTTCCCGGGCCCGTACCGCCCGGCCGGAGGCGCGGTCCTCCGGCCGGGCGACCCGCCGTACGCGCGGCGTTTTGACGAACCATACGGAGTGCTGCATACTTATTCCGGTCAGTGTATGCATCCTAAGGAGACTCCCGTGACCGAGCGCGTCGTACTCGCCTACTCGGGCGGCCTGGACACCTCCGTCGCCATCGGCTGGATCGCCGCGGAGACGGGTGCCGAGGTCATCGCCGTCGCCGTGGACGTCGGCCAGGGCGGCGAGGACCTCGACGTGATCCGCAAGCGCGCGCTGGCCTGCGGCGCCGTGGAGGCCGAGGTCGCCGACGCCAGGGACGAGTTCGCCGACGAGTACTGCCTCCCGGCGATCAAGGCCAACGCCCTGTACATGGACCGCTACCCGCTGGTCTCCGCGCTCTCCCGGCCCACCATCGTCAAGCACCTCGTCGCCGCCGCCCAGAAGCACGGCGCCGGCACCGTCGCCCACGGCTGCACCGGCAAGGGCAACGACCAGGTCCGCTTCGAGGCCGGCATCTCCTCCCTGGCCCCGGGCCTGAAGTGCATCGCCCCCGTCCGGGACTACGCCATGACCCGGGACAAGGCCATCGCCTTCTGCGAGGAGAAGGGCCTGCCCATCGCGACCACCAAGAAGTCGCCGTACTCGATCGACCAGAACGTCTTCGGCCGGGCCGTCGAGACCGGCTTCCTGGAGGACATCTGGAACGCCCCGATCGAGGACGTCTACGAGTACACCCAGAACCCCGCCGTGGCCCGCGAGGCCGATGAGGTCGTCATCACCTTCGAGCGCGGCGTGCCCGTGGCGCTCGACGGCCGCCCCGTCACCGTGCTGCAGGCCGTCCAGCAGCTCAACGAGCGCGCCGGGGCGCAGGGCGTGGGCCGGATCGACATGGTCGAGGACCGGCTCGTGGGCATCAAGTCCCGGGAGGTCTACGAGGCGCCCGGCGCCATCGCGCTGATCACCGCCCACCAGGAGCTGGAGAACGTCACCGTCGAGCGGGAGCTGGCGCGCTACAAGCGGCAGGTCGAGCAGCGGTGGGGCGAGCTGGTCTACGACGGCCTGTGGTTCTCGCCGCTCAAGCGGGCCCTGGACGGCTTTATCCAGGAGGCGAACGAGCACGTCACCGGCGAGATCCGGATGACGCTGCACGGCGGCAGGGCCGTCGTCACCGGCCGGCGCTCGCCCGCCTCGCTGTACGACTTCAACCTCGCGACGTACGACACGGGCGACACCTTCGACCAGTCGATGTCCAAGGGCTTCATCGAGATCTTCGGCCTGTCCTCGAAGATCGCGGCCGGCCGGGACCTCGCCCGGTGAGCGACGGCACCGAGGGCACGGCGCCGCAGGACGTGAAGCTCTGGGGCGGCCGGTTCGCCGACGGCCCCGCCGCGGCGCTGGAGCGGCTCTCCGCCTCCGTCCACTTCGACATGCGGCTCGCGCCGTACGACATCGCCGGCTCCCGCGCGCACGCGCGGGTGCTGGCCCGGGCCGGGCTGCTGACGGCGGACGAGCTGACGCGGATGCTCGCCGGGCTCGACCACCTGGAGACGGACGTCGCGACCGGGGTGTTCACCGCCACCATCGCCGACGAGGACGTGCACACCGCGCTCGAACGCGGCCTGCTGGAGCGGCTCGGCCCCGAGCTCGGCGGCAAGCTGCGCGCCGGCCGGTCCCGCAACGACCAGGTGGCGACCCTCTTCCGGATGTACCTGCGCGACCACGCCCGCACCCTCGGCGGCCTCCTCGCCGAGCTGCAGGAGGCCCTCGTCTCCCTCGCCGAGGCGCACCCGGACGTCGCCATGCCGGGCCGTACGCACCTGCAGCACGCGCAGCCCGTCCTCTTCGCCCACCACGTGCTCGCACACGCCCAGGCGCTCTCCCGGGACGGCGAGCGGCTGCGGCAGTGGGACGAGCGCACGGCCGTCTCGCCGTACGGGTCCGGCGCGCTCGCCGGCTCCTCGCTGGGTCTGGACCCCGAGGCCGTCGCCGCTGAGCTGGGCTTCGAGCGCGGCTCGTCGGGCAACTCCATCGACGGCACGGCCGCCCGGGACTTCGCCGCGGAGTTCGCGTTCGTCACCGCGATGATCGGCGTCGACATCTCGCGCATCGCGGAAGAGGTCATCCTGTGGGCCACGAAGGAGTTCTCCTTCGTCACCCTGCACGACTCCTTCTCGACCGGCAGTTCGATCATGCCGCAGAAGAAGAACCCGGACATCGCCGAGCTGGCGCGCGGCAAGTCGGGCCGGCTGATCGGCAACCTCACCGGGCTGATGGCGACGCTGAAGGCGCTCCCGCTCGCGTACAACCGGGATCTGCAGGAGGACAAGGAGCCGGTCTTCGACTCCGTCGACACCCTGGAGGTCCTCCTGCCCGCGTTCACCGGCATGATGGCCACGCTCACGGTCAACCGGGAGCGGCTGGAGGAACTGGCCCCGGCGGGCTTCTCGCTGGCCACCGACATCGCCGAGTGGCTGGTCAAGCAGGGCGTGCCGTTCCGCGTCGCGCACGAGAGCGCGGGGGAGTGCGTCAAGGTCTGCGAGGCCGAGGGCATCGAGCTGGACCAGCTCACGGACGAGCAGTTCGCGAAGGTCTCCCCGCATCTGACGCCCGAGGTACGGACGGTGCTCACCGTCCCCGGCGCGCTCGCCGCGCGCGACGCCCGCGGCGGCACCGCCCCGGCGGCGGTCGCGGTGCAGCTCGCGGAGGTCAAGGCGGACGTGGCGGCGCAGGTGCGGTGGGCGGCGGCGACGCGGCAGGCGGGGCCCGCGGCGTAACGCAGCGGACGCGGCGGCGGCGCGGCGCGGCACAATGCCGTGTCGGGCTGCCCGGGGCGGGGCCCGTCTTCTACGGTGGACGGGCCTGACAGCCGCACCGAGGACGCAGGGAGCCCGCGATGGCGTTCGACCGACTGACCGCAGTGACGACGCCCGCCGCCCACATCGGGTTCGGTCTCGCCGCCGTGGGCCGCCCCGCCTACCTCACCACCGGACGCGCCGGCGACCTCCCCGCCGGGCGCGGCGTCGAGGACATGCGCGCCCGCACCCACGAGCTGCTGGACGCCGCCTACGCCCAGGGCGTGCGGTACTTCGACGCCGCCCGCTCCTACGGCCGCGCGGAGGAGTTCCTCGCCGACTGGCTGAGGCAGCACCCCGACGCCCGGGACGCGGTCGTGGGCAGCAAGTGGGGCTACGCGTACGTCGGCGACTGGCGCGCGGACGCCGAGGTGCACGAGGTCAAGGACCACGGCCTCGACGCCTACGACCGGCAGCGCGAGGAGTCCGCGGAACTCCTCGGCGACCGCCTCGACCTCTACCAGATCCACTCCCTCACCCCCGACAGCCCGGCGCTGACCGACACCGACCTGCACGCGCGCCTCGCCGCCCTCGCCGCGGACGGCGTCACGGTCGGCTTCTCGACCAGCGGCCCCGAGCAGGCCGCGGCCGTACGCGCCGCGCTGGAGGTCACCGTCGACGGCGAGCGGCTGTTCGACACCGTGCAGAGCACGTACAACGTGCTGGAGCCCGCGGTCGGCGAGGCGCTGGCCGAGGCGCACGACGCCGGGCTGACGGTGATCGTCAAGGAGGGCCTGGCGAACGGCCGGCTGGCCGGCGCCGACGCGCCCGCCGAACTGCGCGCCGTCGCCGCCGAGTGCGGCGCGGAGCCCGACGCCGTCGCGCTCGCCGCCGTGCTGCGCCAGCCGTGGGCGGGCGTCGTGCTCTCCGGCGCCGCCACCGCCGCGCAACTGCACTCCAACCTCGCCGCCGCCGCCGTCGACCTCGACCCCGCGCAGGACGAACGCCTCGCCGCCCTCGCCGAGCCCGCCGCCGACTACTGGCGGCGGCGCGCCGAGACCCCCTGGTCGTAGGCCCCGCCGTCGCTCCCCGCCTGAGCCGTGACCGTCGTCGCGATCGGGCCGAAGAGGCGGCCCGAGCCGCGGACGTCCCGCCCGCCTCCTGCCTCCCGCCTCGCGATCGCGTCGCCCACCGGAGCGCCCGCCCACCCTGCCCGCGGACGACGCGGGACCGGCGACGCTCCGGGCCCGCTGCGGCCGTCCCCAGGGCCTGACCCGCGGCGGCTTTAAGGGGATTTTCGCCTCCCGGTGATGACATGCGGTAACGCAGTCGTCTGACGGAGGAGACCCCGATGTCCCGTCGTATACGCAGGCTTTCGGTCGCCGGTGCCGCCGTGTTCGCCGTGGCCGGCCTGGCCACCGGCGCGTCCGCCGCGCTCGACCGCGGCGACGAGAAGCCCGAGGTACGGCTCGTGGTCAACGAGGACCGCGAGCAGGCCGGCGCCCAGGCCGGCACGCACGAGGACTGCCCGGACAAGGGCGGTTCCGAGGCGCCCTCGGGCGCCGCCGAGAACGCGGGCGACCTGTGACCACCACCACCCCCGCGGGACCGGGGCCCGCCGCCGTGCCGGGCCCCGGGACGGCACTCCTGGAACAGGCGCTCTTCGAGGTCAAGCGGGTGATCGTCGGCCAGGACCGGATGGTCGAGCGGCTGCTGACCGCCGTGCTCGCCCGCGGGCACTGCCTGCTCCAGGGCGTGCCCGGCGTCGCCAAGACGCTGGCGGCGGCCACCCTGGCGACCGTGTCGGGCGGCACGTTCCACCGCATCCAGTTCACCCCCGACCTGGTGCCGTCCGACATCACCGGCACCCGCATCTACCGGCCCTCCAGCGAGTCCTTCAGCGTCGAACCCGGGCCGGTCGCCGCCAACTTCGTGCTCGCCGACGAGATCAACCGCGCCCCCGCCAAGGTCCAGTCCGCCCTGCTCGAAGTCATGGCCGAGCGGCAGGTCAGCATCGGCGGCCGGACCATCCCCATGCCCGAGCCGTTCCTCGTCCTGGCCACCCAGAACCCCATCGAGTCCGAGGGCGTCTACCAGTTGCCCGAGGCCCAGCGCGACCGCTTCCTGCTCAAGGTCGACGTCTCCGCGCCCACCGAGGACGAGGAGCTGGCGATCCTCTACCGGATGAGCGTGGACCCGCCCGCCGCCCGGCGGGTGCTCGCGCCGCACACCCTCGCGGCCCTCCAGCGGCGCGCCGACGAGGTGTTCGTCCACCACGCCCTCGCGCAGTACGCCGTACGCCTCGTCCTCGCCACCCGCGAACTCGCCGCCCGCGGCGACGCCGCCGGCGGCGGGCGGCTCGCGTACGGTGCGGGGCCGCGGGCCACGCTCGGCCTGGTGGCGGCGGCGCGGGCGCTGGCGCTGCTGCGCGGCCGCGAGTACGTGCTGCCCGCCGACATCGCGGCACTCGCCCACGAGGTCATCGCCCACCGGCTGGTGCTCTCCTTCGACGCCCTGGCCGACGGCATCACGCCCGAGTCGGTCGTCGACGAGGTGCTGGCCGCCGTACCGCAGCCGCGCGTCACGCCGCACCAGGCGGAGGACGCGGCGGCCGGCGCTCTCGCCGACGCCGCGAGCGCCGGGAAGCCCGGGAGGGCGGCATGAGCGCGCCGGGCAGGGCGGCAGGCGCCACGGCCCCGGGCGTACCCGGCTCTCCGTCGCTGGGCGAACTCGCCCCGGAACAGGCGCTCACGCACCTGCGGCTCCTCTTCGCCCGCCGCCCCGACGGCCTCCTCCAGGGCGACCACACCGCCCTCGTCCCCGGCCCCGGCGGCGAGCCGGACGAGAGCCGCCTGTACGCCCCGGGTGTCGACGACGTACGCCGCATGGACTGGAACGCCACCGCGCGCACCACCGTGCCGCACGTGCGGATGACCCTCGCGGACCGCGAACTGACCACCTGGATCGTCCTCGACGCCAGCGCCAGCATGGACTTCGGCACCGGCCGGATGGAGAAGCGGGACCTCGCCGTCGGCGCCGCCGCGGCCGTCGCGTTCCTCACCGAACGCGCCGGCAACCGGCTCGGCGCCCAGCTCGTTTGCCCCGACGGCATCGAGCGCATCCCCGCCCGCAGCGGGCGGCGGCACCTGATGCGGGTGCTGCGCACCGCGCTCGAACGGCCCCGCGTGCCCGCCGGGCCGCAGACCCACACCCTCGCCGGGGCGGTGGCCGCGCTGCAGCGCGCGGAGCGCCGCCGCGGACTGGTCGCCGTCGTCTCCGACTTCCTCGAACCGGGCTTGGAGCAGCCGCTGCGGGCCCTGGCCCGGCGGCACCAGGTCCTGGCCGTCGAGGTCGTCGACCCCCGGGAGCTGGAGCTGCCCCCGGTGGGGCTGCTGACCGTCGTGGACCCGGAGTCGGGGCGGCGCCGGGAGATCCCGACGTACTCCAAGCGGCTGCGGGAGCGGTACGCGGCCGCGGCGGCGGAGCAGCGCGCGGCGATCGGCCGGGCCCTGCGGGCCGCGGGCGCGGCGCGGCTGCGGCTGCGTACGGACCGCGACTGGGTCCGGGACATCGCGCGCTACGCGGCGGCGCAGCGCCGCGGGACGGGCGGTGCGGCATGACCTCCGGTCCGGCTCCCGGCAGTCCCGGTTCCGCGGTGGCCCAGGACGGCCCGTCGGGCCTGGTGCTGCGGGCCGCGGGTGCGGCCGCCGGGGCCGGGCACGGGCGGCGACCGGGTGCGGGACGTCGCGTGCTACGCGGCGCAGGGCCGGGGGAGGAGCGGTGGGGCACACCCTCCGGTCCGGCTCCCGGCCGGGCCCGGTCCGCCACGGTGCCGGGGGCGCCGTCGTCCCGGGCCGGGCGGGGCCCGTGCCCCCGTCGCCCGCCGCGCCGCGAGGACAGCCGGCACCCGGCGGGCCGGAACCGCACCGGCACGGGAACCGCCGTGCCCGCACGCCGGGTTCGCGGGCCCGGCCCTCACCCGTACGGCACACGGGGCAGGGCACCCGGTATCCGCCCGCAGCGGCACACCGGCGACCCCGCGGCCGCCGCTGCCACGCCCGGCGCCCACCTCTTCGGCGGCGGCCCCGCGTCCGGCGCGTGCGCCCTCGGCCGCACCCGCCCGCTCCGGTCCCGTACGCGCCGCTGCCTCGGAGGTCGCGCATGAGTCTCGCCTCGCCCGGGTGGCTCGCGCTGCTCGTGCCGCTCGCCGCCCTCGTCGTCGCCTACGTCGTCATGCAGGCCCGGCGCAGCCGCTACGCCGTGCGGTTCACCAACGTCGACCTGCTCGACAAGGTCATGCCCCGCCGCCCCGGCTGGCGCCGGCACGTGCCGGCCACCGCGTTCTGCGCCATGGCCGGGCTGCTCATCGTCGGCTTCGCCCGGCCCACCGCCGAGACCGAGGTGCCGCGGGAGCGGGCGACCATCGTGGTCGCGCTGGACGTGTCCGCCTCGATGCGGGCCACCGACGTGCAGCCGTCGCGGTTCACCGCCGCGCAGGACGCCGCCCAGACGTTCGTGACCGAGCTGCCCGAGCGGTTCAACGTCGGGCTCGTCACCTTCAGCGGCACCTCCGCCGTCGCACTGCCGCCGACCACCGACCGCGAGGCCATGCGCCGTGCGCTCGACCGGCTGGACACCCGGCAGGGCACGGCGATCGGCGAGGCGGTGTTCTCCTCCGCCGAGGCGATCCGCACGCTCGACGAACAGGCCGAGCGCGAACCGCCGCCCGCGCACGTGGTGCTGCTCTCCGACGGGCAGAACACCACCGGCCGCGCCACGCCCGCCGCCGCCGAGGAGGCGGCCGCGGCCGGGATCCCGGTGTCCACGATCGCGTACGGCACCGAGGGCGGCACCATCGACCTGGCCGGCGGGCAGAGCGTGCCCGTGCCGGTCGACGCGCCCGCGCTGGAGGAACTGGCCACCGCGACCGGCGGCGCGTTCCACGAGGCCGCCTCCGGCGAGGAGTTGGAGGCCGTGTACGAGGACATCGGCAGCTCCGTCGGCTACCGCACCGAGGAGCGCGAGATCTGGCAGTGGTTCGTCGCCGCCGCGCTGATCGCCGCGCTGCTGGCCGCGGCCACGTCCCTGCTGTGGTTCTCGCGCCTACCGTGAGGAGAACGACCGTGACCCACGCCCGTCCCGGCCTCGGCGAGCCCCGCGGCCCCGCGTTCACCACCGGCGACCGCTCCGGCGCCGCCGCCCCGCGGCCCGCGGGCGGGCCCCCGCCCGCCGGGCCCGTGCCGCCGGCGTCCCCGTCCCGCGTCCCCACCCCCCACCCAACCCCGACCCCGCCCCCGGCGCCCCGCCGTGCGGCGAACCGGGCCCTGGCCGTCGCCGTCGTCGCCGCAGTCCTCGCCGGCGGCGCGGCCGGGTTCGCCGCCGGCGAGATACGCGGCCCCGGGGGCGGTGAGGAGGCGGCGGCCGGCGCACCACCGGCCGCCGCCGGGCGGAACCCGGGCGGCCTCGACAGCGTGGCCGCCCGGGTGCTGCCCAGCGTGGTGTCCGTACAGGCGGGCGAACGGCAGGGCTCCGGCTTCGTCTTCGACGACCGCGGCCGGATCCTCACCAACGCCCACGTCGTCGGCGCCGCCACCGACGCCACCGTGGTGCTGCACAGCGGGCGCCGGGTCGACGCCGAGGTGCTGGGCCGCGACACCGGCCGGGACGTGGCGGTGCTGGAGGTGACGGGCGCGTACGCCCCCCGCGCGCTGCCGATGGGCCGCTCCGCCGACCTGTCGGTCGCCGACTCGGTGCTGGCCATCGGCTCGCCGCTGGGCCTGTCCGGCACCGTCACCTCCGGCATCGTCAGCGCCGTCGACCGCGAGGTCTCCCTCGGCGGCGGCGCACAGCAGCGGGCCGTGCAGACGGACGCCTCCATCAACCCCGGCAACTCCGGCGGCCCGCTGGTCGACGCCCGGGGCCGGGTCGTCGGCATCAACACCGCCATCGCCTCGCTGGGCCGGGGCAGCGGCGGCTCGATCGGCATCGGCTTCGCCGTGCCCGTGGAGGACGCGGTCCGGGCCGCGGACTCGATCATCGACGGCGATTAGGTTCGTGTCATGCGGATACTCGTGGTCGAGGACGAAGAGGACCTGGTGGGCGCGCTCCGGGTCGGGCTGGTGCGCTCCGGGTACGCGGTCGACACCGCCGCCGACGTGGACGGCGCGCTGGAGAAGCTCGGGGTCAACGAGTACGACCTGGTGCTGCTGGACCTCACCCTGCCCGACGGCGACGGCCTCGCCGTCTGCCGGGAGATACGCGCGGCCCCCGGCGGCCCGCGGATCCTGATGCTCACCGCGCGCGACCGCCTCGCCGACCGGGTGCGCGGCCTCGACGCGGGTGCGGACGACTATCTCGTCAAGCCGTTCGCGCTGCCGGAGCTGCTGGCGCGGATACGGGCCCTGCTGCGCCGCGACGAGGGCGGCACCTCCGTCGTGGAGGTCGGCGAACTGCGGCTGGACACCGCCAGGTTCGAGGCGTACCGCGGCAGCCGCCCGCTGCGGCTGACCCCCAAGGAGTTCGGCGTGCTGCACTACCTGATGACCCGGCCCGGCCGCGTCGTCTCCGCCGAGGAACTGCTGGAGCACGTCTGGGACGAGAACGCCGACCCGTTCACCAACACCGTGCGGGTCACCGTCGGCTCGCTGCGCCGCAAGGTCACCGGCCCCGACGAGCCGCTGATCGAGACCGTCATCCGGCACGGCTACCGGCTGAAGGAGGAGACGCCGTGAGGCGGCCCCGGCTGCCGCTCCCGGCGTTCGTCCACACCATCCGCTTCCGGCTCACCGTGCTGTACTCGGTGCTGGTGTTCTGCCTGACCGCGCTGGTCCTCGGCGGCGCGTACGTCGCGGTGCAGCGCAGCGGAGACGCCCGGCCGGTCAGCAAGGAGCTGGAGGCCGAGAAGCAGATCGACGGCGTGGCGGTCGGGCGGATCGACGTCGTCAAGGCCGAGGAGGTCGAGGCCGCCGTCAACTACGAGACGCTGGGCAACCTGCGCACCTTCTCGTTCGCCGTCCTGGGCGGCGTGGCCGTCGCCAGCCTCGGCACCGGCTGGGTGCTCTCCGGCCGGGCGCTGCGCCCCGTCCGCGCCATCGCCCGCACCGCCGAGGAGATCCAGGCCGGCAGCGACCTCTCCCGCCGGATCCGGCTCGACGGCCCGCGCGACGAACTGCGCATGGTCGCCGACACCGTCGACTCGATGCTCGACCGGCTCGACGGCGCGTTCGCCGCGCAGCGCCAGCTCGTCGACGACGCCTCGCACGAGCTGCGCACCCCGCTGGCCATCATCCGGGCCAACCTCGACGCGGTGCTCTCCGTCGAGGAGTCGGAGCCGGAGGAGCGCCGGCGGGCCGTCGCCGTGGTCGACCGGGCCACGACGCGGATGACGCGGCTGGTGGAGGACCTGCTCGCCACCGCGCGGCGGTCGGCCACCGCGTTCGCCGACGCGGACGTGGACCTGGCGGCGGTGGCGGACGAGGCGTGCGAGGAGTTCGCGGCGGTGGCCGCCGAACGGGGCCTGGTGATCCGGCGCCGGCTGGACGAGGGCCTGGTGCTGATCGGCGACCCGTACGCGCTGCGCCGGGCCGTCGGCAACCTGCTCTCCAACGCGGTACGCCTCGCCCCCGCCGGCACCCGCATCACGGTCGCGGCCGGCCGCGCGGAGGGCTGGCTGTGGATCGCCGTGCAGGACGCCGGCCCCGGCATCGGCGAGGGCGAGCAGGCCCGGGTCTTCGACCGGTTCTGGCGCGGCGAGGCCGGCCAGGAGGGCCGGCCCCGGGACCGGCACGCGGGGCTGGGGCTGGCGATCGTGCGGCAGATCGTGGAGTCGCACGGCGGTCGGCCGCGGCTGTTCTCGCGGGTGGGCGCGGGCAGCACGTTCGTGCTGTGGCTGCCCGACGTGGGCGCCGCGGCGGGTGCGCGCGGCGCGGGCGGGCCGCCGGACGGACTGCCCGCGGAGATGCGCGGCGCGCAGGACGACGGGCCGGGGGAGCTGCTGGTGAAGTAGGCGCCGCGGGGCGGCGGTTCGTACGGCTCAGGCCGCGGACTTCACCTTCGTGGCGTACACGTCGACGTACTCCTGCCCGGACAGCCGCATGACCTCGCTCATCACCTCGTCGGCCACCGCCCGCAGCACGTACCGGTCGCGGTCCATGCCCTCGTAGCGGGAGAAGTCCAGCGGCTCGGCGAAGCGGACGGTGAACCGGGCGATCCGCGGCCGGCCCGCGCCGCCCGGCTGGATCTTCTCCGTGCCGACCATCGCGAACGGCACCACCGGCGCGCCGGTCATCAGCGTCAGCCGCGCCACGCCCGTACGCGCCCGGTACAGCCGGCCGTCGGGAGAGCGGGTGCCCTCGGGGTAGATGGCGAAGACCCGGCCCTCCTCCAGGATCCGGCGCCCGGTCATCAGCGCCGCGACGCCGCCGCGGCCACCGTCCCGGTCCACCGGGATCATCCCGACCGAGGTGAAGAACCACGCCATCAGCCGGCCCTTGAGGCCCTTGCCCGTGACGTACTCGTCCTTGCCGATGAAGAACACCGGCCGCTTGACGACCAGGCCGAGGAACATCGAGTCCACGAACGTGAGGTGGTTGCCGGCGAGGACGACCGGGCCCGTGCCGGGAATGTGCTCGTGGCCCTCCACCCGGGGGCGGTACAGGACACGCATGAGCAAGCCGAGGAACGCCTTGATCAGAATGCGGAACAACGAAGGATCCTCCGGTCGGGACGGTGACGCCTGCGACCATACTCGCCTGTCCGCGCGGTTCCCACCCCGGCTTCCACCGGCCGGGACGCACTGTTGCCGCCGATTTCACGAGCACGCCGCCGCAGGTCTCCCGCGCCCCTGCCGGTGCCCCCTAACATCGGGCCGTCTTTTGTCGAGGCGCCGGCACGGCGCGGGTACGACGGAGAGGTAGCTGACATGAGCGACGGCGGTACGGAGCGGCAGCAGCCCGGCAGACGGGCGGTGCTCGGCGCGGCGGCGCTGGGCGGTGCGGTGGCCGCGGTGGGCCTGCCGGGTACGGCGCGGGCCGCGGGCGGGCCCGGCGGCAACGGCGGTTCCGGAGCGGGCGGGAGGCTGCCGAACCCGGCGGTGATCGCGCACCGCGGGGCCAGCGGCTACCGGCCCGAGCACACCCTCGGCGCGTACCAGTTCGCCCTCGACATGGGCGCCGACGTGATCGAGCAGGACCTCGTGCCGACCAAGGACGGCCACCTCGTCTGCCGGCACGAGAACGAGATCGGCGGCACCACCGACGTCGCGGACCACCCCGAGTTCGCCGACCGTGAGACCACCAAGACGGTCGACGGCGCGCAGATCACCGGCTGGTTCACCGAGGACTTCACCCTCGCCGAGCTGAAGACGCTGCGGGCCACCGAGCGCATCCCGGCCGTACGGCAGCGCAACACGCTCTACGACGGCCGCTGGGAGGTGCCCACCTTCGAAGAGGTGCTGCAGTGGGCGGAGCGGCAGCGGCGCGGCACCGGCCGGCCGGTGTGGCTGCACGTCGAGACCAAGCACCCCACGTACTTCCGCTCCCTCGGCCTGGAGCTGGAGAAGCCGCTGGCGCGGCTGGTGCGCCGCTACGGCCGGGACAAGCGCAACTCGCCGATCTTCCTCCAGTCGTTCGAGCCCACCAGCGTCGAGCGGCTCGCCGGGCTCGTCGACTCGCCGGGCGTCGTGCTCCTCGGCGGGGCGTCCTCGCGGCCGTGGGACTTCGTCGAGGCGGGCGACCCGCGCACCGTCGCCGACCTGGTCACGCCCGGGGGCCTGGAGTGGATCGCGGGCTTCGCCGAGGGCCTCGGCCCGACGCTCGACCTGATCATCCCGAAGGACTCCACCGGCAGGCTCAAGGAGCCCACCACGCTCGTCCGCGACGCGCACGCCGCCGGGCTGGTGCTGCACCCGTACACGATGCGCAACGAGAACACCTTCCTGCCGGCGGACTTCCGCAAGGGCACGGACACGACGCACTACGGCGACGCCTTCGGCGCGTTCCAGGTCTACTTCGAGACGGGCATCGACGGCATCTTCACCGACAACCCCGACACCGGGCTGCTCGCCCGGGACGCCTTCCTCGCGCAGGGCTGACCCGCGGGGGCCGCCGGCAACCGGCGGCCCTCGTCCGCCCGTTGCCCCCGGGCGCGGTCCCCGCGGCGGCGCCCGGCGGGCGCGGCGGCGTCGCGTACCCGGACATCCCAGGCGAGTTGGCAATATCACAGGGATGGCTCGCCCTCGTCCGTAGCCACGGCACGACCGCGCCGCGCAGAATGCTCACGGCGGAGGTTGCGACGGGTGAAGTGCGGGGAAACACGCGGTAGGCCGCAGGTTCGTGCGGCCTGTCTACTGGGTGCACAGAGGAGGCGGGCGCGGCATGGGCAAGAGTGTGACGATTACGCCGGCGACGAACGACGACGCCGAGCAAGTCCTGAAACTCCAGTACCTCTGCTACCAGGCCGAGGCCGCGCTGTACGGGGACTACCGCATACCCCCGCTCACCGAGACCCTCGACGAGCTGCGCGCGGAGTTCGACCGCGGCGCCGCCGTCGTCGCCCGCCTCGGTGACGAGGTCGTCGGCGCCGTCCGCGGCACGGTCGAGGTGAACGGCACCGCCGTCATCGGCCGGCTCATCGTGCACCCCCGGATGCAGGGCCACGGCCTGGGTGCCCGGCTGCTGCTCGCCATGGAGATCCGGCTCGCCGAGGGCGGCGAGCCCGTCCAGCGATTCCAGCTCTTCACCGGGCACCGCAGCGAGGCGAACCTGCGGCTGTACCGGCGGCTGGGCTACGAGCCGGTGGGCACCGAGAAGGTCAGCCCGCGGCTGAGCCTGGTCACTCTGGAGAAGGCTCCGCAGGGCGCGCCTGCGACGACTGTCTCCTCAGCCACCACAGCCCGATGACCGGCAGGATCACGGGCAGGAAGAGGTAGCCGCGGCCGTAGTCGGACCACACGGTCTGGTCCGGGAACTCGGAGGGCTGGACCTCCGTCCAGGTGCCGATCGCCAGCACGCCGATCAGTTCGGCGGTGATGCACACCAGCGCGAGCCGCCGCGCCGTCTCGCCCCCGCGCGCGAGCGCGACGGTGATGAAGACGTAGACGACGGCGGCCAGTGCGGAGAGTACGTACGCGAGCGGTGCCTCGTCGAACTGCGTGCTGAGCTGGTAGACCGCCCGCGACGTGGCGCCGACCGCGAAGACCCCGTACAGCGTGAGGATCAGCCGTCCGGGCCCGCTGGACAGGCCGGCGTGCCCGCGCTCGCACGGCTCCCCGGCCGGGGTCTGCCGCTCAGCCACCGGTGCCCGCCCAGATGTCGTGCAGCCGCACCTGGAGGACGGCCAGGACGAAAGCCCCGACGGCCACCGTCGCCGAGCCCCAGCGGCTGCGCTCCGACAGCGACAGCACGCCGGTGGCGGGTACGGCGAACGCCGCGGCGAGCAGATAGGAGACGAAGACCGCCGTGCCCTCGTCCGCCTTCTCGCCGCGGCCGAGCTGCACCAGGCCGACGACGACCTGGGCCAGCGCGAGGACGGTCACCACGGCCATGCCGGCGAAGTGCCAGTCCTTCGTGGGCTGATCCTTGACGGCGGCGTACCCGCACCAGGCCGCGAGGGCGAGCGCGGCCACCGCGACCGCGATCGTCAAGGGGAGGAACATGACTCGACCCTACTGCGTCGTCCGGCGCCCCCTGATCCGGGTCCCGGCAGGGTGCGTACGCTTCCGGCCTCGCCCCCGCGACCGTGGCGTTGACCACAGCGCCCACCCCTCCCTGGCCCCTCGGACACCCCGCCCGTCGCCGTATCCGCGCAGGTCACAGCGGTGTACGTGGACAGTGCGGGTGGTCCGTCCACGGCTGTCCGCAATGCGGACAACTGTCCCGGCCCGCGGCGGCCATCTGTTTTACTGGCCCGCATGACCACGACGAGCAGCCGCACCTGTGCGACCGAGGCGAGCAACATGACGCCCGGTGCTCGTTGTATGTGTCGAATGCACCGCTGAGGGCCCCCGCCACGAGACTCGCGCCCCGAAGCGAGTCCGCGGGACCGCTCCGCCGCCGTGCCCCGCACGGCCGTGCCCGGAGCCGAGCCCGCGTGGCCCGAGGCCGCGCCGCGCCCCCGTGCGCGCCGCCGCCCGGAGCCACCCCCGACACCCGAGCAGCGCGCCCCGCCGTGGGCGCGCCGTGCCCGCCCGCGCCCGCGGCCGGGCACCCGAGAGCGATGGAACCCACGTGATCACAGTCAAGGACCTGAGGAAGGTCTACCGCTCCCGCGGCCGCGAGACCGCCGCGCTCGACGGCGTCGACCTGCGCGTCCGCGAGGGCGAGGTCTTCGGCGTCGTCGGCCGCAGCGGCGCCGGCAAGTCGACCCTCATCCGCTGCATCAACCTCCTGGAGCGCCCCGACTCCGGCACCGTCACGGTCGCGGGCCAGGACCTCACGGCCCTCACCGGCCGCGAGCTGCGCGCCGCCCGTACCCGTATCGGCATGATCTTCCAGCACTTCAACCTGCTGAGCGCCCGCACCGTGCAGGACAACGTCGAACTGCCGCTGGAGATCCTGGGCCTGTCCGGCCAGGAGCGCGCCCGCAAGGCGCTCGAACTCCTCGACCTCGTCGGCCTCGCCGACCGCGCCAGGGCCTACCCCGCGCAGTTGTCCGGCGGCCAGAAGCAGCGCGTCGGCATCGCCCGCGCGCTCGCCGGCGATCCGAAGGTGCTCCTCTCCGACGAGGCCACCTCCGCGCTCGACCCCGAGACCACCCGCTCCGTCCTGGAGCTGCTGCGCGAACTCAACCGCGAACTCGGCCTGACCGTCCTGCTCATCACCCACGAGATGGACGTCGTCAAGGCCGTCTGCGACTCCGCCGCCCTGATGCGCGCCGGCCGCATCACCGAGTCCGGGACCCTCGACGAGCTGCTGGCCACCCCGGGCTCCGAGATCGCCGCCCAGCTCTTCCCCGTCGGCGGCGAGGCGTACGGCACCAAGAGCACCATCGTCGACATCACCTTCCACGGCGACACCGCGAGCCGCCCGGTGATCTCCCACCTGTCCCGCACCTACAACCTCGACGTGTCGATCCTCGGCGCCGCCATGGACACCGTCGGCGGCCGGCAGGTGGGCCGGATGCGCATCGAGCTGCCGGGCCCGTACGAGGAGAACGTCGTCCCCCTGGGCTTCCTGCGCGAGCAGGGCCTGCAGATCGACCCGGTCGGCGTCGACGCCGCCGACCTGCCCGCCCTGGAGAGTGCCAAGTGAGCTGGACCGAGATACGCCCCGAGCTGCTGACCGGCCTCTGGGAGACGCTGGCCATGGTCGGCTGGGCGGCGCTCGTCGCCGTCGTCGTCGGCACCCCGCTGGGCGTGCTGCTGGTCCTCACCGACCGCGGCCGGCCGCTGCAGAACGTCCTCGTCAACCGGGTCATCGGACTCGTCGTGAACGTCGGCCGCTCGCTGCCGTTCATCATCCTGCTGCTGGCGCTGACCGCGTTCACCCGCGCCCTGGTCGGCACGTCCATCGGCCTCAAGGGCGCCATCGTGCCCCTGGCGATCAGCGCCGTCCCGTTCTTCGCCCGGCTGGTCGAGACCGCGGTCCGGGAGGTCGACGCCGGTCTCGCCGAGGCCGTGCAGTCGATGGGCGGCAGCACCTGGACCGTGGTCGTCAAGGCGCTCCTGCCGCAGGCGCTGCCGTCCCTGGTCGCGGGCCTGACCACCACCGTCATCGCCCTCGTCGGCTACTCCGCCATGGCCGGCGCCGTCGGCGGCGGCGGCCTCGGCGACGTCGCCATCCGCTACGGCTACCAGCGCTACGAGGGCGACGTCATGCTCGTCACCGTCGTGCTGCTCGTCGTCCTCGTCAACGTCGTCCAGCTCATCGGCGACTTCTTCGTCCGCAGCCTCAGCGACCGCAGCACCCGCAGCGCCGCCTACCTGCGCATCTCCCGGCCCGCGCGGGCCGGGGTCACCGCGGTCGCCGGCGTCGCGCTCGTCGGCTCGCTCACCGTGGGCACCGTCAACCTCACCTCCGAAGGCGGCGACGGCGGCGCGAACACCGTCACCGTGGCCGCGACGCCCGCGCCGCACGGCGAGATCCTGACCTTCGTCAAGGACAACCTCGCCGCGGACGCCGGGATCGACCTGCGCATCCGCGAGTTCACCGACTACGTCAAGCCCAACGAGGCCGTCGCCAACGGCGAGGTCGACGCCAACTTCTTCCAGCACACCCCGTTCCTGGACGACTACAATGACAAGAACGGCACCGACATCGTCCCGACCGTCGGCGTGCTGGTCGAACCGCTCGGCCTCTACTCCGACGAGGCCGACGACGTCTCGGGCCTCGGCAGCGGCGACACCGTCGCCGTACCGAACGACACCACCAACATGGGCCGCGCCCTCCATCTCCTCGACGCCGAAGGTCTCGTCGAGCTGAAGGACGGCACCGGTCTCAACGCCACCCTCGGCGACATCGCCGACGACCGCGGCCTGGACATCCGGGAGCTCGAAGCGGCCCAGACCCCGCGGGCGCTCCAGGACGTCGACGCCGCCGTCATCAACGGCAACTACGCCATCGACTCCGGCCTCGACCCGCGCTCCGACGCCATCGCGCTGGAGCAGGCCGAGGGCAACCCGTACGTCAACATCCTCGCCGTCCAGGCGGACGACGCGGACGACCCGGAGATCGAGAAGCTCGGCGAGCTGCTCAACTCCCCGGAGACCAAGGCGTTCATGGAGAAGGAGTTCCCCTCCTCCGTGCCGGTGTTCGGTCCCGTGGGCTGAGCCGTGGCACATCCGCCGCCGGATGCTGCATGCTGTCCGAGTCAGCTCGTCATCGGTCCACGCACTCGGAGAAGCGCATGTCATCCACCTTCCCGGACGTCTCCCTCAGCACGGACCGGCTGGTGCTCCGCCCGTTCGACGAGGAGGACGTGCCGGCGCTGACGGAGATGATGAACGACGAGGCCGTCACCGCGTGGACGCAGGCGCCGCACCCGTACACCAGGGACGACGCCTACGACTGGGTGACGCGCGTAGCCCCGGCCGAGCGCACCGGCGGCCGGGGCATCGTCTTCGCGGTCTCGGAGTTCCTCACCCAGCGGCTCGTCGGCGTGGTCCATCTCAGACGGACCGACTGGCGCACGCTGGCCGCGGAGGTCTCGTACGTCGTCGCGCCCTGGGCGCGCGGCGAGGGGTACGCCGCGGAGTCGGTGCTCGTCGTCGCGCGCTGGCTCTTCGACGTGCAGAAATTCGAGCGCATGGAGCTGCGCACGGCCGCGGACAACACCGCCGCGCAGCAGGTCGCGCAGAAGCTCGGCGGCATCAGCGAGGGCGTCCTGCGCAACGCCTGGATAGCGCGCACCCGCACCGAGGACGGCGGCTGGACGGACATCCGCACCGACCTGATCGTCTGGAGCCTGCTGCCGGAGGACCTGGACGCGGACGGCGGGAGTAGTGTGCTCTGACGCTCCCTTACCTCCGGCGCGCCCTCGCACGCGGGGCACGTACGCTACACGCGTGCCCGCCGCAGGGCGGAGCGGGCGCCGGCGGGCCGGCGCACCCCGCAGTCGACGACCAGGAGAAGAGTGAGCGATGGCGGACCGGGTCACCGTGATCGGGTGGGACGGTTCACCGCTGACCGAGGCGGCGCGCGGCGCGCTCGGCGCGGCCAGTCTCGTGGCCGGGGCGGCACACCACCTCGCCCTGCGCGAAGTGCCGCCGGGCGCCGAGCGGATCCGGCTGGGCAGCGTGGGCCTCGCGGCCCGCAGGATCGCCCGGCACCGGGGCACGGCGGTGGTCATCGCCGACGGCGACCCGGGCTTCTTCGGTGTCGTACGCACCCTGCGCGCCCCTGAACACGGCCTGGAGGTCGAGGTGCTGCCGGCGGTCTCGTCCGTCGCCGCCGCCTTCGCCCGCGCCGGGATGCCGTGGGACGACGCGCAGGTCGTCGTCGCGCACGAGCGCAATCTGCGCCGGGCCGTGAACGTCTGCCGGGCGCACCCCAAGGTCGCCGTCCTCACCTCGCCGGGCGCCGGCCCCGCCGAACTCGCCCTGCTGCTGCGGGACGTCCACCGGACGTTCGTCATCTGCGAGGAGCTGGGCGGGGGACAGGAGCGTGTGACGGTGCTCACGTCCGACAAGGTGGCCGAGTACGTGTGGCGGGACCCGAACGTCACGCTGGTGATCGGCGGGGGCATCGGGGCGGGCGCCGGGGCCACGGGGCCGGGGGGCACCGCCGCGCCCGCGGCCGGCGGCTGGCTCGCCGGCCACGACGCGGGCTACCCGCCCGCGGTGCGCGGCTGGAGCCTGCCCGCCGCGGAGTACGGCGCCGCACCCGACGAGGGCGAGGCGCCGCAGCTCCGCGCCGTCCAACTCGCCCGGCTCGGGCCCCGGCAGGGCGACCTGGTGTGGGACATCGGCGCCGGCAGCGGCGCGGCGGCGGTCGAGGCCGCCCGCTTCGGTGCCGCGGTCATCGCCGTCGACCGCGACCCCGACGCCTGCGCCCGCGCCGCCGCCGCGGCCCGCCGCTTCGGGGTGCTGCTGCAGACCGTCCACGGCACCGCCCCCGGCGTCCTCAACGACCTGCCGGAGCCGGACGTCGTCCGGGTCGGGGGAGGGGGCGCGGCGGTCGTCGCGGAGTGCGCGGCCCGGCGGCCGGAGCGGATCGTCGCCCACGCCCGTACCCGGGACGGCGCGGAGGAGGTCGTACGGGCCCTCACGGACGCCGGATACGCCGTGGAGTGCTCGCTGCTGCAGTCCGTCGAACTCGACCCGCAGGCCCCCGCGGACGCGGATTCCGGCGCCGGGTGGCGGGAGCGGGAGCGCACGGTGGTGTTCCTGATCGCGGGGAGCCGCGCGGGCTGAGCCGCGGAGTGCGCCACGGGGTGCGCGCGGTGCGTACGTCGCGCTCCGGGCGCGCGGGAGGCGTGCGCCGGGTGCTCCCCGCGGTGCACCGGATGGCACCGGCGGGGCGCGACCCCAGCCGGACTCGCGTGCGGATTACGGGTAGGCTGGCCGACTGTTGTGCCGTGACCACGGGGGTACCTCCCACGCCCTCAGGGCGTAGGGGGAGTTCGGGCAGCGTGGCCGAATGCCGGTAATGTCCGGGGGTCTTGTCGTAGTTGTCGGGAACGTAAACCCTGCGGGTGGTCGTGCCGCCGGACGGGGTGTGCTCGTTCTAGCCATGGGCGGCCGGTCTGTCCCGCGGGGGGCTGCTGCCGGACGAACGGTCGGAGAAGGAGCTGGAACGATGGGCGAGGGGTACGGACGCATGACTGACACCGGCAAGCTCCCGGAAGGGCACCAGCCGGGGCCGGACGACGCCGCCGGAGGCCACCACCCCGCCCCCGCCGCGACTGCCGAGGCCGCTCCGGCGGCCGGGGGCGCGGCGGACGACGACGACTTCCTGTTCCTGCCGGGCGCGCAGGGCGCCTGGACGGACCCCAGGGTCCCGGCCCCCGCCGGTGCGCACAGCACGCCCACGGCGGGCGGCACGGAGCCGGCCACGGGCGCGCAGCGGCGTCCGCTGCACATGGGCCCGCCGGTGCCGGAGCCGGCCGGGGGAGTGGTGCGTTCACTCGCGGACCGGGGTCCGGCGAGCGGTTCCGTGGACACCCGCGAGGCGGTGGCCGCCGCGGACGCGGCGAACGCGGCGGGTAACGCGGGCGGTACGGGCGCCGGTTCACCGGCGCAGGGCGCGGGCGAGACGCCGCCGCCGGAGGGTGCCGCGGCGGCGGACGCCGGGCAGGCCGCACCCGCGGCCGCCGACTCCGCGCAGACCGAACAGACCGCAGCCGCGGGCTCCGGGCAGGGTGCGCCTGCCGGAACCGCAGAGGCATCGGGTGCCGTGACGGACCAGGGGGCTTCGGCGTCCGGCGGCGCGGGCCGGGAGACGGCCGCGGGTGGGGAGCCGGCCGTCGGCCCGGCGGCCGAGTCCGGCCGGAGCGCGCCGGGCGGGCTCGCCCCCGACCGGGGTGCGGCCACGCCGGGGCAGTCGGTGCCGGCCGCGGCGGGCTCCGTACCGCCGCAGGCGGCGGGGGCCGGCGGGCAGGCTCCGCAGCCACCGGTGCGTACGCCGGGGCCGCCGACGGTCGGCCCGGAGTACCTGGACGTCACCCAGGTCGGCCCAACTCACCTGCCGGGGCCGCAACTCGGCGAGATCCCGCCCGCCCCTGCGGGCTGGACGGCGGTGTCGCACCCGGCGAACGGTGAGACGGTCGCCCAGGCTCAGCCGCGGGAGGTCGCCGGGGACGCCCCGGCCGCCGGCTCGGCGGCGGCCCCCGCCCAGGACGGCGCCACGGTGGCGGCCCCGGTCGGCGCGACGCCCGCGCAGCCCGCGCCGGCTGCGAACGGCGAACAGGCCGCGGCGGCGCAGACCGCACAGGCACCCGCACCGGCTCCGGTGGACGCGGCGCAGGCCGCCGTCCGCAGGGCGGCGGCCTCGGCGGGCGCGTCGCTGGGGCGCGGAATCTCCACCAACGGCGCTGTCGCGGCGCCCTCCGACGGCCGGAACGCCGCCGGAGAGCCGCAGCCCGCGGACGCGACCCACGTGCAGCAGTCCGTCGACGGCACGGCGGCGCAGCCCGCGGCTGCGGCTGCCGCCGCTGCGCAGGCGAACCAGGTGGCCCCGGGCGGACAGCCCGGTTCGGCGACGGCCGGGGGCGACCCGCAGACCGAAAGCGGTGGGCCCGCGGACGGCGCCGCCCCGAACGCCGCCCAGACGCCGGGCGGTCACACCGCGGAGGTGTCCGCACCGCACGCCACCCCCGCGGGGGCGAGCGAGCCGGAGGGCACCGCCGGAGAGAACGGCCGACCGGCCGCCGCCGTGTCGAGCGCTCCGGAAGGAGCAGCCGCGGCCCAGGCACCGGACGGTCACTCCGCGAACCGGTCCGCGCCGCACGCTGTGCCCGACAGCCGCCCCGCCGTTGCCGTATCGGGCGGTCCTGAGAACTTCGACGCGGGCCAGGCGCAGGGTGCCCAACCCGCGAACGGGACCGTGCCGCACGCCGTCCCCGCCGGCCGGTCCACCAGCGGTGCCGCGACGCAGCCCGTCGCTGCCGTAACGGGCGGGCCCGAAGGGGCCGTCGAGGGCCGTACGCCGGCTCAGCACCCCGTGAACGGGACCGCGCAGCAGGCCGACGGCAACTCCCCGGCCCCGACCGGCGGTCAGGACGACTCCGCCGCCGGGGACCGGCCCGCCGACGGGGTGGCTCTCCACGCCGCGCCCGGCAGCGACACCGCGGCCCAGGCCGCGGAGAGCGGCGCGGTCCGTACCGCCGAGCAGGCGACCGAGGACCGGACGGCCGCCGCCGCGCAGGCGAACGGGCAGACCGCAGGCAACTCCGCTGCCCGGCACGGCCGTCAGGGGGACGCCGCGCAGCAAGCGGACGGGGCCGTGCGCCATGCCGTGACCAACGGGCAGCCCGTCAACGGTGCCAAGACACGGGCGGCGAACGGCCAGGCGGTGTCCGGTGGACAGCCCGCCGTACCCGCCGCGCGGGCGGCGAGCGACGAAGCCGCTCCCGCCGGCGCCGTGCACGCCGCTGCCGGTGGGCGGCGCGGCGTTTCGCTGGGTGTCCAGAACGGCGCCCAGGCCACCGCCTCCGGCACCGCGGGGGAAGCCGCGGCCGACTCGTCGCCCGAGGCCCGGCCCGCGGGTGACGGCGCGCAGCGCGCCGGTGCCCCCGTGACGCAGATCCGCGGCCGGCGGCGGCGCGGCACCGCCGTGAGCGCACCGGTCGCCGCCGCCACTCCCGCCGGCGACGCGCAGGAAGCCCCGGACCCCGCGACGGCGCCCGGCGCCTCCGTACCGGCGCAGGCCGCCCCGCCCTCCGCCCTCGTAGACGACGCGCCGGCCACCCCGGCTTCCGCCGCCGGCGAGTCCGTACCCGAGTCCGGCGCCCCCGCGACGGGCGGCCACGCGGCCGCCGCACCGGTCCCCGCCGCCGCACCGGTCCCCGCCGACGCACCGGTCCCCGCCGCCGCGCCGGGCGACACCCCGGCGCCGGACGCCCCCGCCGCTGCCGCCTCCGCACCCGCGGCCGACGCGCCCGCCCCTCCCGCGGACGGGCCCGCCGCCCCCGGCTTCGCCGACGCCGAGCGGGCCGCCGTGCACCGCGTCATGCGCGAACGCCGCGACATCCGCAACGGCTTCCGCTCCGACCCCGTCCCCCACGAGGTGCTGCTCCGCGTCCTGGAGGCCGCCCACACCGCCCCCAGCGTCGGCCACTCCCAGCCCTGGGACTTCGTCGTCATCCGCTCCGAGGAGACCCGGCACCGGATGCACGAGCTGGCCGCCCGCCAGCGCGAGGCGTACGCGAAGAGCCTGCCCAAGGGCCGCGCGAAGCAGTTCAAGGAGCTGAAGGTCGAGGCGATCCGGGACACCCCGGTGAACATCGTCGTCACCGCCGACCCCACCCGCGGCGGCCGGCACACCCTCGGCCGGCACACCCAGCCGCAGATGGCCCCGTACTCCTCCGCGCTCGCCGTCGAGAACCTCTGGCTCGCCGCCCGCGCCGAGGGCCTCGGCGTCGGCTGGGTCAGCTTCTTCGACGAGCGTGAGCTGGTCCGCGAGCTGGACCTGCCGGAGCACCTGGACGTCGTCGCGTACCTCTGCATCGGCTACGTCGACGAGTTCCCCGACGAGCCGGAGCTGGTGCAGGCCGGCTGGTCCAAGCGCCGCCCGCTGTCCTGGGTCGTCCACGAGGAGAGCTACGGCCGCCGCGCGCTGCCCGGCGCGGACCCGCACGACCTGCTCGCCGAGACGCTGGAGGGCATCCGCCCGCTGGACGCCAAGGCGCTCGGCGAGGCGTGGGAGCGGCAGAAGCGGATGACGAAGCCGGCCGGTTCGCTCGGCATGCTGGAGATCATCTCGGCGCAGCTCTGCGGCCTGTCCCGGAAGTGCCCGCCGCCGGTGCCGGAGCCCGCGGCCGTCGCGGTCTTCGCCGGCGACCACGGCGTGCACGCGCAGGGCGTCACGCCCTGGCCGCAGGAGGTCACCGGCCAGATGGTCGCCAACTTCCTCGGCGGCGGCGCCGTCTGCAACGCCTTCGCCGCCCAGGTCGGCGCCGAGGTGTGCGTCGTGGACGCCGGGGTGGCGGCGGAACTGCCCGCCACATCGGGCCTCGTGCCGCGGAAGGTGCGCAAGGGGACCGCGGACATGACCGTGGGCCCCGCGATGACCCGCGAGGAGGCGCTGCGGGCCGTCGAGGTCGGCATCGAGACCGCCCGCGACCTGGTGGCGGCGGGCAACAAGGCGCTGCTGACCGGCGAGATGGGCATCGCGAACACGACCGCGTCCGCCGCGATCATCGCCGTCTTCACCGACTCCGAGCCCGCCGAGGTGACCGGCCGCGGCACCGGCATCGACGACGAGACGTACGACCGCAAGGTCGAGGCCGTCCGCCGCGCCATCGAGGTCAACCGCCCCGACCCGTCCGACCCGATCGGCGTGCTGGCCGCGGTCGGCGGGCTGGAGCACGCCGCGCTCGTCGGCTACATCCTCGCCGGCTCCTCGCTGCGCACCCCCGTCGTCCTGGACGGGGTGAGCGCGGGCGCAGCGGCCCTGGTCGCCCGCGCGGTGGCGCCGGAGGCGCTGGCGGCGTGCATCGCGGGCCACCGCAGCCCGGAGCCGGGGCACGCGGCGGCGCTGACGAAGCTGGGGCTGCGCCCGCTGATCGACCTCGACCTGCGTCTCGGCGAGGGCACCGGCGCGCTGCTGGCGCTGCCGCTGGTGCAGAGCGCGGCGCGGGCGATGCACGAGGTGGCGACGTTCGACGCGGCGGGTGTGACGGAGAAGGGCTGAGTCCGGCGCGGCGGGGCGTCCGCGCAGGCCATAGGCTTGGCTTCGCGGGCCCGCCCGCCGCGTCCGCCCCGACCGCAGTCCGCGACGAACCGCCGCTCCAGCGCCGCAGCGGCCGGCACACCGTACGAGGAGCCGCTCCGCCATGTCCCGTCCCCCCGCCCACCGCGCCCCCGGTTCCGACGCCTACCCCGTCGGGCTCCGTCTCGCGGGCCGGCGCGTCGTCGTCCTCGGCGGCGGCCAGGTCGCCCAGCGCCGGCTGCCGGCGCTGCTCGCCGCCGGCGCCCTGGTCACGCTCGTCTCGCCGTCCGCCACCCCTTCCGTGGAGGCGATGGCCGACGCCGGGGAACTGACGTGGGAGCGGCGGCGGTACGCGGACGGGGATCTGGCGGGCGCCTGGTACGCGGTCGTGGCCACCCGCGACCCCGAGGCCAACGCCGCCGCCTCCGCCGAGGCCGAGCGCCGCCGCGTCTGGTGCGTACGCAGCGACGACGCCTCCGCCGCCACCGCCTGGACCCCGGCCACCGGCCGCAGCGAGGGCGTCACCGTCGCCGTGCTCACCGGTAGCGACCCGCGCCGCTCCGCCGCCGTCCGCGACGCCGTCGTGGAGGGCCTGCGCGACGGCACCCTCAGCGCCCCGCACCACCGCACCCGGGCCCCCGGCGTCGCGCTCGTCGGCGGCGGCCCCGGCGACCCCGACCTCATCACCGTCCGCGGCCGCCGGCTGCTCGCCGAGGCCGACGTCGTCATCGCCGACCGCCTCGGCCCCCGCGACCTCCTCGACGAACTGCCGCCGCACGTCCAGGTGATCGACGCCGCCAAGATCCCCTACGGCCGGGCCATGGCCCAGCAGGCCATCAACGACGCGCTGATCAGGTACGCGATGGCCGGCAAGGCCGTCGTCCGGCTCAAGGGCGGCGACCCGTTCGTCTTCGGCCGCGGCATGGAGGAGGCGGAGGCGCTGGCGCAGGCGGGCGTGGCGTGCACGGTGGTGCCGGGCGTCACCAGCGCGATCAGCGTCCCCGCGGCGGCCGGCATCCCGGTCACGCACCGCGGGGTGGCGCACGAGTTCACCGTCGTCAGCGGCCACGTCGCGCCCGACGACGAGCGTTCGCTCGTGGACTGGCCGGCGCTCGCCCGGCTGCGCGGCACGCTGGTGCTGCTGATGGCCGTGGAGCGGATCGGCGCCATCGCACAGACGCTGGTACGCGAGGGGCGCGATCCGGCGACGCCGGTGGCGATCGTGCAGGAGGGCACGACGGCGGCGCAGCGGCGGGTGGACGCCACGCTCGCCACGGCCGCGGCGGCGGTGGAGCGCGAAGGAGTGCGGCCGCCGGCGGTGATCGTCGTCGGCGAGGTGGCGGCCAGGTCGCTCGGCTGACGGGGGCGGGCGGCGCGGGGCGACGCACGTCACGTACCCCGGCGTCGGAATCCGGCCCGCGGCACGGCAGGATCGTCGTGTGGCAGAACTCCTCACCGTCGACGACCCCGCCGACCCGCGCCTGTCCGACTACGCCGGCCTCACCGACGTCGAGCTGCGCCGCCGCCGCGAGCCGGCGGAGGGGCTGTTCATCGCCGAGGGCGAGAAGGTCGTCAGGCGCGCCATCGAGACCGGCTACGAGACGCGCTCCATGATGCTCTCCGCCAAGTGGGTCGACGCGATGCGGGACGTCATCGACGCGCTGCCCGCCCCGGTGTACGTCGTCGATCCCGAGCTGGCCGAGCAGGTCACCGGCTACCACGTGCACCGCGGGGCGCTCGCCGCCATGCGCCGCAAGCCGCTGCCCGGCGCCGCCGCGCTGCTGGCGCGCGCCCGCCGCGTCGCGGTGCTGGAGACCGTCAACGACCACACCAACGTCGGCGCCGTCTTCCGCAGCGCCGCCGCCCTCGGCATGGACGCCGTGCTGCTCTCGCCGGACTGCGCGGACCCGCTGTACCGGCGGTCGGTGAAGGTCTCCATGGGCGCCGTCTTCCACGTCCCGTACGCGCGGCTGACCACCTGGCCGCACGACCTGGAGACAGTCCGCGAGGCGGGCTTCACCCTCGTCGCCCTCACCCCGGACCCGCGGGCGGTGCCGATCACCGAGGCGGCGCCGCAGCGGCTGCCGCGGGTCGCGCTGATGCTGGGCACGGAGGGCGCGGGGCTGTCGGCGCGGGCCCTGCGGACGGCGGATCAGCGGGTGCGCATCCCGATGTCGAACGGCGTCGACTCGCTCAACGTCGGCGCCGCCGCGGCGGTCGCGTTCTACGCCGTGGCGACGGCCCCGGCCGAGGACTGAACCCGGCCCGGGCCCGGTCCGTAAGGCGTGGCCGAAAACCGCCGCAGCGCCGCCGCGGGCGCGGCGGACCACCACGAAGCGGCGCGCCCCGAGTGATCCGCCGGTTGTACTAGAGCGGGCCCTGGCAGCCCTGAGCCGCCGCGATGCCGAGCGCGACCAGCAGGGTCACCGTCACGAAGACGATCAGCCGCTGCCGCATCAGACGCGCCCGGTCAGGCACGGGCCGGCGCTGCGGCGCGGGCTTGCGCGGCGCCGACGCGGCGCCCTCGCGCGGACCGTTCCGCGCCCCCTGCGTACGCTGCTCCGCCGGCCGCCCGCGCTCCGCGCCCTGCCGGTGCCGCTCCGGCGCCGGTGCCTGCTTGCGCGGCGCACCGCCGCCGCCCGTGCGCTGTCCCCCCCGCTGCGCGGGTCCCGGCCGCTGCGGCGCACCCGGCCGCCCCGCGCCGTGCGGCCCCGGGCGCTGCGCGGCGCCCGTCCCGGGACCAGGCCGGCCCGCGCCCGTCGCCCGCGGCGCCGGCGGCCGGTGCGCGGCCGTCGGGCCCGGAGCCGCACGCTCCGCGGCGGTCCTGCGCGGCGGGGCGGCCTCCGGGCCCGCGCCGTGCGCCTCGCGGGCCGCGATCTCCTTCAGCCGCAGCGACAACTGCAGCGTCGACGGCCGGTCGTCCGGCGTCTTGGCCAGACACGTGCGCAGCAGTGGCGCCAGCGCGTCCGGTACCCCGTCGAGCAGCGGTTCCTCGTGCACCACGCGGTAGAGCATCACCTCGGAACTGCCCTGCCCGAACGGCGAGTCGCCCGCTGCCGCGTACGCGAGCGTGGCGCCCAGCGAGAACACGTCGCTCGCCGGCATCACCGGCTGCCCCCGCACCTGCTCGGGCGCCAGGAACCCGGGCGAGCCGACCGCCGTGCCGACGTGCGTCAGCGTGGAGGCGCCGGTCGCCCAGGCGATGCCGAAGTCGATGATCCGCGGGCCCTTGGGGGAGAGCAGGATGTTCGACGGCTTCAGGTCGCGGTGCACCACGCCCGCCTCGTGCACGGCGACCAGGCCCTCCGCGAGCGCCGCGCCGATCGCCGCGACCCGCGCGGCCACGAGCGGCCCCTCGTCGCCGACCTTGTCGTGCAGGGAGGGCCCCGGTACGTACTGCGTGGCGAACCACGGCCGGTCCGCGTCCAGATCGGCCGCCACCAGCCGCGCCGTACAGCCGCCGCGGATCCGCCGGGCGGCGGAGACCTCGCGGGCGAACCGCGAGCGGAACTCCTGATCCTCCGCCAGATCCGGCCGGATCACCTTGAGCGCGACCCGCTGGCCGCGCCGGTCAGAGCCCAGGTAGACGACGCCCATGCCGCCCGCGCCGAGCCGCCGGTGGATCCGGAACGAGCCGACGACACGCGGATCCTCACGCCGGAGCCGCATCATCGCCATGCCGTAACCATCCCCGCTGCCCGGTCTGTCTGCCGTGCACAGCTTACGGACTTGACCGCCGCTCGCGCGGGCAGGGCGCCGTGCGGCGGGCCGAATTGTCAGTCCCAGGTGGGATCCTGGAGGTATGGCCGGGCCCAAGTGCGGCCCCGAGGAAGGGGGATGCGGGACAGGTGAAAGGCGATCGAGTGGAGATAGTCGTGGACGCGGGGGACACGACGCGGGCATACCAGGTGGTGGCCTCGCGCGCCGGCCGGAGGGTCGAGACGTCGGTGCGCCGGGGCGTGGTCGAGGTGAGCGAGGTGACGCGCAGCGGCTCGGTGGTGCGCACGGCGCGGTTCATGGCCACCAGGGTGCTCGCCCTGGTGGAGCATCCCGTGCCGCGCACGGACGGCGAGGCCCCTCTCGGGGAAGACCCTGGCACGTAGTACGCGGTCTCCACCCATGGGAGTAGCGACTTCGCGCCGCAGTCATCCTCCGGGAGGCCAGGCAATCGATACGCGGGCATGACGACCCGTGCCGATCATTTCCCTAATGTTGTCGTCAAGCGGCGGGCGCAGCACTCGTCCCCCGAGGTCGGACGCCCGCCGCCCCAACACAGGAGTGGAAGCCATGGAGAGAACAGCGGAGCACACCGCACGGCCCAAGGCCGTCGCCGGGGCGCTCGCCGCGTTCGGCGCACAGCCGTCGGAGCGCAGGCACCCGCTGGTCGCCCTCGCGATGGTGCTGCCCCTGGCGATCGTGCTCACCGTCGTCTTCGGCGGGTGGGAAGCGGTCATCACACATGCGTCGTCCGTGGCCGGAATGATGGGGCACTAGCCCCGTCAGGCCCGGGAGAGCGGCCCGGGCCGGGGACAGCCGGCTCAGCCCCGTGGGGACGGGGGTGCGGCGGACGGACGTGTACGCCCGGGCGTCTGGGGAGACGCCCGGGCTACGCGTTTTCCGGGCCGGGTTCCGTCACGTTCTCGCAGGCCGTGGCGGTACGGGCCTAGGATGAACCCGTGCGCGCAGGCCTGGTCGACCGGCTGGCGGAGCTGAGCCGGGGGGCCGGCGAGCCCGCGGTGATCGTCGACCGCCCGGACGTCACCGTCGTACGCAGCGGCGGCACCGTACTCAAGGCCCACGCCCCGCGGCTGGACCCCGCCGCCCTCGCCACCCGGCTGCGGGTGGCCGCGCACCCGCTGCTCGCGGGCATCCTGCTGGCGCCGCTCGGCGAGCTGAGCCCCGTCGAGGGCCGGCACGTGAGCCGCTGGCCGTACGGGGCCCCGGTGGCGCCGGACGCCCCCGAGGCGGCGCCGTGGCGGGAGGCGGGGCACCTGACGGCCCGGCTGCACGCGGTGCCGGTGGACCGGCTGCCGGGCCCGCTGCCGCCGATGGCGGGTCCGGCGAACGCGGCCCGTGCCGTGGCGGCCCTGCGCGCGACCCTCACCGCCCCCGCCCCGCGTATCCCCGCGGACCCCGTCCCGGCGCCGGGACGTGCCCGCGCGAGCGCCCCGGCCGCGCCGGCGCCGCCCCACGCTCCCACGCCCGCACCGCAGCGCCTCACCGCACCCGAGCGCGTCCCCGCACCGAACGGCACCCTCGCACCGGACCCTGCTTCCGCCGGCCCCGGCCCCGCGGCGGACCGTACCGCCGCCGCGCTCGTCCTGCGGGCCTGGGAGCGGCTGCCCGCCTGGGCCCGGGACGACGAGCCCCGCGCGCAGCCCCGCTCGCTCCTCTGCCACGGCGACCTCCACCTCGGCCAACTCGTGCGCCATCCCGCCCTCGACGGCCCCTGGCACCTCATCGACGTCGACGACCTCGGCCTCGGCGAGCCCGCCTGGGACCTCGCCCGCCCCGCCGCCGGCTACGCCACCGGCCTCATCCCCGCCGCCGACTGGGCCGCCTTCCTCGGCGGCTACCGCGCCGGCCGCGGCCCCGCCGTGGCCCCCGGCGACGACCTCTGGCCGCCCGAGGTCGACGTGCCGGCCCGTACCCTCACCGTCCAGCTCGCCGCCCGCGCCCTCGTCGACGCCGCGACGGGCGTACGGCCCCTGGACGACACCGACCACGACCTGCTCGCCGCCTGCGCGCGTATCGCCGCGATGGGAGACGGGACGGGGCCGGGCGGCGCACCGTAGGCTGTGCAGCCATGGCCGCCGTCCGTCATCCGTGGCGGCGGGAGAGTTGAGGAGTTGAGGGCGACCATGCAGTGTCCCAAGTGCCGTGCGCCGATGCAGACGTACAACCGCAACGGCGTGCAGATCGAGCAGTGCAGCGGGTGCCGGGGGATCTTTCTGGACTACGGCGAGCTGGAGACCCTGAGCCGACTCGAGTCCCAGTGGGCACAGCAGGCCCCGCCGCCCCCGCCGCCGCCCGCCCAGGGCGGCTACCCGCAGCAGGCCCCGGGCTGGGGCGGTGGCCACCACGGCGGCGGCCACGGTCACTACGGCCACCGCAAGGGCGGCTTCTCCCGCATGCTGTTCTCGTCCTGACCCACGGTCGGACAGCGGTCGTGGGGGGGGGGGGCGGGGGGGGGG